>JAHWYE010000122.1 GCA_020028195.1 Nitrospirota bacterium | reverse complement strand
TAGGAATGGGGAGAATAATCGCGGTCGCGAATCAGAAGGGAGGCGTTGGTAAAACAACAACTTCCGTGAATCTTGCGGCGTCGATTGCTATCAATGAACGCTCTGTATTGTTGATCGATATGGATCCTCAAGCCAATGCAACGAGTGGTCTTGGTGTGGATACCCGTGCTCTGCACCGCACTGTCTACGACTGTCTTATGAGAGGGGTAAAAATCTCAGAAACAGTCAAACCTACTGCCGTTTCGAAACTCTCCATTGTGCCGTCCAATGCAGACCTGGCTGGTGCTGAAGTGGAGCTCGTCACGGTCCCAGAGCGTGAGAAGATATTGAAGTTTGCTCTGGATGAAATCCAGGGCCTCTATGACTTCTTGATCATAGATTGCCCTCCAGCGCTCGGCATGTTGACGATCAATGCCTTAGTAGCCTCATCGTCTGTGCTCGTACCGGTTCAATGTGAATACTATGCGATGGAAGGGTTGGGTCGCTTGATGTCCAATGTACAGAGAGTTCAGGATTCACTCAACCCAGCGTTGGAGTTAGAGGGTATCCTGCTCACTCTGTACGATTCGAGGAACAGCTTGTCCCGCCAGGTTGCTGAGGAAATCAGAGGACATTTTAAGGAGAAGGTCTACAAGACCGTCATTCCAAGGAATATCACGCTGGCTGAGGCTCCAAGCTATGGACGTCCCGTGATGCTCTACAATGCTGCCTCGGCTGGGTCTCAGGCCTATCTCGAACTCACAAGGGAGGTCTTAAGCCATGGAAAAGAAAGCCCTCGGTAGAGGACTAGAGGCACTATTGCCGATAGGCGGTGTGAAGACCATACTGGAAGATAAAGAAATTCAAGAGCTTCCAATCGAACACATCATTCCCAATCGTTATCAGCCTCGACGCGAGTTTTCAGATTCAGAGCTTGTAGAGTTGGCTGAATCAGTCAAACAAAACGGTCTGCTTCAACCTATTCTCGTTCGTCGAAAGGGTGATGGATTTTTTGAGCTCATTGTTGGAGAGCGACGCCTGAGAGCAGCAAGACTCGCTGGCCTTCACAGCGTTGCAGCCATCGTACGAAACTCGAATGATGAGCAAGCCATCGAGCTCGCGCTAGTGGAAAATCTGCAGCGCAAAGACCTCAACCCAATGGAAGCAGCACGAGCCTACCATCGAATGGTTCAAGAATTCGGTTTTACCCATGAAACCATTGCCCAACGGCTTGGGAAAGACCGTTCATCTATTGCGAACCTAGTACGACTCGTGAACTTACCAAGTGAAATTCAACAGTTAATAGAATCAGATCTCATTTCGACCGGCCATGCAAAGGTCATACTGGGGCTTGAGAATTCCGAGAAGCAGATAAAGCTGGCTCGAAGAATCGCCCAAGAGCAACTATCGGTGCGGCAAGCTGAGGAGGAGGTAGCTCGTGAGGCACGGTGGAGGAAAGGAAAAAGAGTGTCGTGGCGAAGAAAACCCTACCCGGACCTTGAGGAGAGAATTCAAAAACACCTCGGAACGCGGGTCACCATCCTGAAAGGAAAAAGAAGCGGCAAGGTCGTCATCCACTATTTTTCCTCTGCCGAACTGGAAAGATTGTTGGAGGTTCTCCTGGGTGGCGTTCCCATTTCGTTAGGTACTCAACACAATGAATTTAAATGATTTTTAGCTCGTTCTTGGATTTGACATTAGATTCTGGCATTTGTACTTAGCTTTTCAGTGCTCAAGAGCAACACGAAAGTTTTCCTTGACTCATCACACAGCACCTCCATATCACCCCGACGAACCATGTGCTCAATGATTCATATGGTCCACATCTTGCATCAAAGCCCATGGTTTCTGTGGAGCTCGTGAGTTAATGCCATGAGAGTGCCACTGTCAGTCAACCAGTCTTGCGTTGCCTGCCGTCGCACGTTAAAGGCGTAACGCTGAGGAGGATACTATGTGGGGGCCAAACGACAAGAAGAAAGATAACCCCGGAGACGATGAAAACTTCACGTTTCTGGGAAAGGGCGTTGATTTCAAGGGCATCGTCAACTTCGACGGAACCGTTCGGATTGATGGTCGCCTCGAAGGTGAAATCCACACCAGCGGCACACTGATTGTCGGAGATCATGCGATGATCAAGGGCATCATCTCCGTCGGGACCTTGATCACCAGTGGCAAGATCAACGGCACCATCTGCGCTACCGAAAAAGTGCAGATACTCAAGCCCGCTGTCCTGATTGGCGATGTCAAGACGCCGGCGATTTCGGTCGAAGAGGGTGCTCACCTCCACGGGATGTGTGAGATGGGCGCAAACAAATGGGTAGAGGACAAATCTGAGGGTCTTGAGAATGTCCATGACTTGGCTACCCATCGGGGTAAGGTTCGAGTGCAGGAGTTGAAGTCTTGAGAGTTAAGCCATGACACGGCGCACAGTCATCCTCGGAATGAGCGGTGGAGTTGACAGCTCCGTAGCCGCCTCCATGCTGGTTGAACAGGGGTTTGAGGTGCATGGCGTCACCCTCCAAGTCTGGGAACAGGAGGATGAATTGGTCGCCGCGTCGAAGCGCTGGCAGGAACGAGGCTGTTGCAAAGTCGGTGTTGCGAAGTATGTGGCGAAGCGACTAGGGATCACCCATGAGTTGATTGATATGCGTGCGAGTTTCCGGACAGGCGTGATCGAAGATTTTCTATCTGGATATCTTGCTGGCACAACCCCGAATCCCTGCGTGCGGTGCAACGAGCGTGTGAAGATCCGTTCACTCTATCGGATCGCTGAAGAGCGAGGGGCGGATTTCATCGCCACAGGGCACTATGCCAGAATCGAACGAAACCACAACAGGCATAGTCTGCGACGGGCCAATGACTCCCGGAAGGATCAGAGCTATTTCCTGCATCGGATCAGTCCTGCATGGCTTTCTCGCATCCTGTTTCCGGTTGGGTCCCTGCAGAAGGCAGAAGTCTGGGCGCAAGCCGAATCCCTAGGGTTGCCGGCTGACGAATTAAAAGAGAGTCAGGAAATCTGCTTCGTAACCCAGGGGGATTATCGGACGTTCATTCAGGCCGAAAAGCCGGAGTCCAGACGTGCCGGTCTCTTCACTGATACAGCGGGCAACATGCTGGGACACCACGAAGGGATCGCTTACTACACGCCCGGACAACGACGAGGATTAGGCATTGCCACTGGCCGGCGACTGTACGTCCAGCGTGTGGTGCCGGAAACCCAGAGTGTCGTCCTCGGGCCGGAAGAGAGCCTGTTTCGATCAGACTGTGTGGTCGCAGACCTGAATGTCTTCGACGAATCTATCATGCAAGGACCGACTCAGGCCGAAGTGAAGGTCCGCTATGCTACACCACCCGCCTCCGCAGCTCTACTTCCCAACGATGATCAGACAGTGCTGGTGCGCTTCCACACCCCTCAGCGCGCGCTGAGCCCGGGACAGTCTGCCGTCTTTTACGACGGCGACCGAGTGCTCGGTGGCGGGATTATTCAGTAACCATTCCTTCTCTTGTCCTCCCTTCCCTTTCGCTGGAGCGTCGAGTCTGACTCCGCTGCGCGCGTCCACCCGAGCACCTCTTGCCCTGGCATCCTCACCGTTAGCAGGGCGACCAGGGAGTTCCAACTGCGGCCGTCCAGCGAGGGCCTTCTGAGGCCGCGCGCTGCGGGAGCGCAGGAGCTCACTGGTCGTCCTGCACATTCCCTTCTGAGTGTGCGTGGTGCGCGAGCACGGGAGTCAACTCGACGGTTTCAGCACCCCTCCTTCCTCCTTGACAGGCCCCTCGAACGGATGCTAGTCTGACGCGCTTTTGTCGTGCCCACCCGCACGCGAATTATCCCGTTCATCGCCAGATTCACCGGTAGCGATTGTGATCAAAAGTTCCGTTGCACGACGTTACGCCAAGGCTTTATTTGAACTCCTGGATACCAAGAGTCTAGAGCCCACCCGTGCTGGATTGACCGAACTGGGCCGGATTCTCTCGGAGACAGATTCTCTTAAGCACGTCTTGGCATCACCCGCCTTCAGCTTGGAAGAAAAACAGGAGGTCCTTTCAGCCCTCAGTCGAAGGCTGAAATGCCCACCCATCGTCGCCGGTTTTCTCGCCCAGCTTGTCAAGAAAAACCGGGTTGGATTTCTCCCGGAGATCGCCAATGCGGTCGCCGCGCTCGTGGATCAAGCCAAAGGGACCCAGCAGGTGGCCATCACCTCGGCCGCAACGCTGAGCCCTCCTCAGCAAGCGGACCTTCGCACCCGCCTCCGCACTCTGCTCGGGCGCGATGTGGATCTCACCTTTCAGACCGAGACCAGCCTGCTCTCGGGTCTCCAGATTCGGATCGGAAGCACCATTTTCGACAGCACGGTGAAGGGTCGGTTGACCGCCATACAGGCCCTGCTGACTAAGGAGTAGCGCATGCAGATCAAGGCTGACGAGATCAGCGCGATCATCAAAGAAAAGATCAAAAGCTACGACAAGCACGTGGACGTCAACGAGATGGGGTCCGTGATCCAGGTCGGGGACGGCATCGCCAAGATCTACGGATTGGACGGGACGATGGCGGGGGAAATGCTGGAATTCCCAGGCAACCTCTACGGCATCACCCTCAACTTGGAAGAGGACAATGTGGGCGCCGTGTTGATGGGGGACGACACCGGCATCAAGGAAGGCGATCCGGTCAAGCGGACGGGGCGCATTGCCGAAGTGCCGGTCGGAGAGGCGCTCGTGGGGCGCGTGGTCAGCGCGATCGGCTTACCCTTGGACGGCAAAGGGCCAATCAAAGCTACCGCAACCCGCCGGATCGAAGTGCGCGCACCCGGGGTGGTCACTCGACAGTCCGTCCGAGAGCCGCTGCAGACCGGCCTCAAGGCCATTGACGCGATGATCCCGATCGGCCGCGGTCAGCGCGAGCTGATCATCGGGGACCGGCAGACCGGGAAAACCGCCATCGCAGTGGACACGATCATCAACCAGAAGGGGCAGAACGTCTTCTGCATCTACGTGGCGATCGGCCAGAAGCGCTCCACCGTGGCCCGTGTCGTCAAGACGCTGGAAGAGCACCACGCGATGGAGTACAGCATGGTCGTCTCGGCCACGGCCAGCGAAGCGGCGTCACTGCAGTTCCTGGCTCCTTACGCCGGCGCTACCATGGGCGAGCATTTCCGCGACAACGGCCAGCATGCGCTCATCATCTACGACGACCTCTCCAAGCATGCGACGGCTTACCGCCAGCTCTCGCTCCTGCTCCGGCGGCCGCCGGGCCGAGAGGCCTATCCGGGCGACGTCTTCTACTTGCACTCGCGCCTCCTGGAACGGGCGGCCAAGCTGAGCGACAAATTAGGCGGCGGTAGCCTGACCGCGCTCCCGATCATCGAGACGCAGGCCGGCGACGTGTCGGCCTATATTCCGACCAATGTCATTTCGATCACGGACGGGCAGATCTACTTAGCCGGAGACTTGTTCTACTCGGGCATTCGGCCCGCGATCAATGTCGGCTTGTCCGTCTCCCGCGTCGGCGGGTCGGCGCAGATCAAGACGATGAAGCAAGTGGCGGGCACACTCAGGTTGGACCTGGCCCAGTACCGCGAGATGGCGGCCTTCGCGCAGTTCGGGAGCGAGCTCGACAAGGCCACCCAGGCCCAGTTGGCACGCGGCGTCAGGATGGTGGAGCTGCTCAAGCAGGGCCAGTACAAACCGATGCTGGTGGCCGATCAGGTCATCTCCATTTACGCTGGCGTGAATGG
>JAHWYE010000121.1 GCA_020028195.1 Nitrospirota bacterium | reverse complement strand
GCTCCATTTCGACGTACTTGCCTTGGGCTCGGTACCGCTCGATCAAATTGTGAATGCTCATGGTCCTAATAGCAGCGGGAATTGTGTTACGAGTGTGAGGAGTTTCGTTCTGCATCGCGAACGAGCTCGATTTCATCACGACCTCCTTCGTAACTTCGCTCAGGTGTTGCCCTGCACCAAGCACCAAGAGCCATTACGCCGATGCCAGCAGCTCGATGGGCTTCCTGGTCATGGCAGGCACAACCAAATTTTCTGAGAACGTCGCTGGCTCTTGCCGTCATCGACAGTGGACCACCCGCATGATGATCCCTGTGCGCGTGGTGCTGCGGGTTTTTGCCAAAATGCGCTTGAAATACTCCTTCACCGTCTGTTCTGCCACTCTCATTTCGTTGGCGATTTCCTTGTTGGTCCAGCCCTTCAAGAGGTGTCGGACGACGGTTGTTTCGTGAGCCGTCAGGTTAAACTTCTCCTTCGCCTTGCCGATGACATTGTCCTTCCACGCGCCAACCCCGATCTCGCTCATCACGATGAGGATTCGTTTTTCCCAGTTGCTCGGGTCAATCAAGGCCGTGCCGCACAGGAGTACGGCTGCGATGGTGAGTTAATAAACTAGCGGGAGGGAAGGCGCTATCAGGTAAAACCCACAATTGAAGGGGAGAAAATCCCTGAGACTAGGAGGAGTTCTGGATCGGATTCTAAGGTTGGACTAGGCCCCGACGGATGGCATAGCGGACCAGGCTAGCTGTCTCATGGATGTCCAGTTTCTCCATGATTCTGGTTCTGTGGGACTCCGCGGTCTTCACACTGATCCCCAGGACGACGGCTACCTCCTTGGTGGTCTTGCCCTCGGCAACGAGTTGGAGAACTTCCCGCTCTCTCGGGCTGAGTGGCTCTGGTGGCAGCTCAGTTTTGGCCAAATACGCCTGAACGACCGCCTCAGAGACTCCAGGAGTCAAATAAAGTTTCCCTCGCGAGACCTCCTGGATCGCTTCGACGAGCTCCTCCGCTGCCTTGGTCTTTAAGATGTACCCCTTAATTCCGGCGCGCAGAGCTTCTAACACGTAATGGTCTTCGGTGTGCATGGTCAGGAGAACGATTTTCGTTTTGGGAGAGGCCTGTATCATGGCTCGCCCCGCATCAATGCCATTCAGGAGCGGCATGGTGAGATCGAGCAGGGCGATGTCGGGGCTGAGCTCCTGGGCCAACCGGACCGCCTCACGACCATCGGAAGCTTCTCCAACCACGTTAAAGCCTTCCCGCTCTAACAGGACCTTCAGGCCTTGGCGGACGATGAGATGATCGTCGGCCAGCAGAATGTGCAACGACATCTTACTTACGCCTCCGGTGGGTTCATGTGAGGAATCGTGATCACCAGTTCGGTCCCTTGGCCAAGGTTCGACAGGATCGAAAACGAACCGCCTAAGCTGTTCAGACGTTCCCGAATGCCGATCAAGCCGAGACCTCGTCCGCCGGTTCTGGCCAAGACGGTCGATACGTCAAAACCGACCCCATTGTCTCGGACCGAGCATCGGACGCTCTGAGGGTTTCGATGAATGGTAATACTCACCTGAGACGCTTTAGCGTGTCTCGTCACGTTTGTGAACGCTTCCTGCACGATCCGGTACAGAGTGGTCTCCAGCAGAGGGGAGAGTGATGGTTCGGGCTCGCCTTCCACGGTGATGAGGAGTCCGGTCCGGGCGGCTACGCCCTCGGCCAGGAATTTAAGGGCAGGGAGCAGTCCCAAATCGTCAAGGATCGTGGGGCGGAGCTCATGGGAAAGTCGCCTCAACTGCCCCTCGATTTGGTCGAGCAACCCTTTTACTTTTTCAAGGTGCTCTCTAGCGGGCGGCAGCTTCCCGGCCACCTCTTCCAAGGCGAGATGGACCGAGGCGAGGAGCTGCCCCGCTTCATCATGAAGCGCATGGGCGATTCGTTTGGATTCTTCCTCCAGCGTCTGATTCAGGCGACGGAGCGCAGTGTTGGTTTCTCGGAACCCACGGTGGGTCATTTCAAACGGCGACAGGCTCTCCACGAAGAAACTCACCGCCGCCCGGAGCATCAGCGTTCTCTCTTCCTGCGTCGAGGCCAGAGACAAAACTGCTGCCAGGGCCTTGTGATACATGGCTGCCATGTCCAGCACACCCAGCCCTTCGGTCAGCGCTCTTCGCCCCAGCTCATAAGCCTGTTGCAAGGCGGATTCTCCTATCCCCCGGATAGAGTCCAGCAGTGCGGCCGCATATTGGTCCTCCAACTTATTCATGGTCTCCGGCATAGCGCACTTATTTCAGATAGCGTGCAACGAGCACGAGAGCGTCGTCCGAGCCGATGTTGTACTTGGCAAGGATGTGGTTGGCGATCCGCTGCGGTGGATCGCTCACGTTCACCACATCGGCAAAGCCGCTGCGGACGCCGTCCGTCACGAGAATCAACGTATCTCCCCGCATAATGGGAATAATGGATGCATACAGCGACGGGAGTTGGTTACCGACCACGCCGCCGCGGAGCAGCAGAGACTCGTGCCGTGGGCTTGAGGACGCTGCCGCACGTATGACCATGCCTCCGACGTTTCCAACACCCATCCACGTCAAGTCTCCTTCCACCGCGTTGATCACCGCCAGGCTCATGACGACGCCACGGGTCTCACGTAGCTGGGCGTGACAGTGTTTGATGATCGCGATCATGGATTCCTGGGCATGTTTGGTCAGTATGGTCGCCGCGAGGTCGGCAGCCGTGGCTGCCTCCTGGCCATGCCCTATCCCGTCGATCGCTGCTAACATCACCCCGTTCGGACAGGGATGCACCACATGCCGGTCGCCCGATTGAGATTGCCCCGGCATCGTCACGCTGGCAACTCCCCATTCGATTAACTGGGCATTCATCGCTTCCACTTCTTGATTGTGACGGTCGTTCCAGAGTTCGCATTTGAGACGAGGTGAAACTCATCCACAAGGCGTTTCACCCCAGGCAAGCCTAGGCCCAAACCACCAGACGTGGTGAAGCCATCCTGCATGGCCAGCGAAATGTTGGCAATGCCCGGTCCCTTGTCTCGAGCCACTACAGCAATGCCCACCCTGTCCCCAGATTGCACAGGTTTAATGAGGATTTCACCGTGCTTCGCATAGCAGACGATGTTCCGTGCGAGCTCCGAGATGGCGGTGGCAATGAGGGTCGAATCAGTCGGCACAAAGCCTAGCTCGCTGGCTAACTCACGTCCCCTCTGTCGTGCGACCACGACGTCAACATCCGCATTGATGGGGACGACCGTTTCACTAGCCACGGGACCTGCTTCTCTTCATTTTCTTGTCCAAGAACGCGAGCCCTTCTTCCAAATCCAGGGCAGTGTCCACCCCCTCCAGCGTCAACCCGAGCTGAACCATCGCAAATGCGACTTCAGGCTGGATCCCTACGATCACGGTTTCCGCTCCACGTAACCTGGTCATATGTGCCAGGTCGCGTAGGGTGCGCGAGGCAAACGAGTCCATCACGTCTAGAACCGTGACATCCACGATGACCCCCCGGGCGCGGAGCCTGCCGACCTTCTCAGCCAAAGCGTCTCGCAGTTGCACCAGGTCTTGGTCGCCGAGGGCGCCTTGGATGGAGGCGATCAGGTATTGCCCTTGCTTGAGAATGGGAACTTGCACGATCGCACACTCCTTAGGTTTCTTGAGAGGTCTCGCTGAATGGGGTTGCGAAAGGGGTCACCTTGTAGCCTAACAGCCGTTCGGCTTCCTCGATGCCCCCCTGGAGGTCTCCGACAGTATTCATCTTGCCCAAGTCTACGCCGATCGTGACCAGTGTCTGAGCGATTTCGGGCGACAGGCCGGTGACGATGACTGTTGCACCCAACAGTCGCGACGCCTCCACGGTTTGTACAAGGTGGTTCGCTACGGTGACGTCCATGGCCGCCACACCGGTGATGTCAATCACGACGACCCTGGCGCGGTTGGTCCGAATGCCCCGCAGCAGTTGTTCGGTCAACTGACGGGCGCGCTGTGGATCGATCACACCGATAATCGGGAGGATGAGCAGGCGCTCGCGGACCTGGAGGACGGGCGTGGAAAGTTCCCGGATGGCTTCTTGCTGCTGGCGAATAATGCGCTCGCGCTCCTGAACGAACCCTACCGCCACCGTGTTGGCGATACGGTTGGCCGCAGGTTCATAGGCGTCGAGGATGCGGTTGAGCAGCTGGAAGTCTGCTTGGTATTTCGCGAAGAGGGAGCGCGCGAGCACATCGCGCAGGAGCAGTACGATCCCCACGACCTCGTCTGTTTCCACTCCCCTCGGAATGATGCGTTCGGAGAGGTCGCGGGCGTAGGCTTGCAAGGCCTCGACGGCGCCGGTTTCCAGCACCTCCACGTAGTTGTCATAGACCGATGTGGCTTCGGCGAAGATTTCCTCCCTGGTCATTGCCGTGAGCAACTTGGCCTCCGTGATGCGACGCGCCCACTCCTCACGGAGTTGAGTGCGGTTTTTCCGCAGGTGGGCGACGAGCTCGCGCAGCAATGGAACGGCGGACTCTTCACTGGAAGAAGGCACTACTCTGGAAGGAGATGTACTTCCGATCCTTTCTTCTCTCTTTGATTTCTGGTCACCCATATGAGCCTCCTGCGTCCATAAAGGCTGTCCCTCCTATACATACGCGTGGTTACGTTGATCAGCGCACCCATTTTCGATCGAACGTTGAAGAGAACCCACATCTTCCCGAGCGGGCCGCCATTTCGGCAGGGTTACTGTCCTTTCTGGCAAAGGTAGTGTATGCGGGCGACAGCGAGATCGCAACCCTAATTATTGTAGCAGGAGCAATTGCTTCTGATCAGTCGGAAGCCAAGCTAGGGGATAGGCCTGAGGGGGACAATCGGGTAAACACCTGGGTACAGGCAGGGTAAACACCTGAATAGGGAGAGAGGTCAGACTTATTGCCTGAACCAGCAAGTCACTGCTGGTTCTCTCTATCGGTGCCTCTAACGGAACCGGAACTCGGGCTCTCCCTGCTCCACGACTGTTCCGAAATCTCGAGCCAGTTTGACGGCGGTGACTGAACCCCCCAGAAGTTTGCTGGCTTGTCGAGTTCCAGCGCGACAGTCCATGTCTTAAGGTGCGTTCCAGTCGGGTCTGAGTGGATAACACGCGCGGTGGTCGTGCGGTTGCTGGAAAGGACGTCAAGGCGCAACTCGGTGCCGCGCTTGAGGGGTCGGGGAGCATGGAGCACGCAGCCGTGGCTACTCACCTGGAGGGTATGTACACGCCCATAGAACGTAGCAAGGGGATCCAGGCTCCTGGCGAATAGTGGAACTGCCAACGGAATCCGTTGGCTCCGCCGACGTTCTGCGGCTGCAGGCTCGATTAGTTTCATACGACAGTGCGTTCCCGCAGATCATATGATTGAGGTGATTGTGGAGCGAGCATGAATTCCCCGACCGAAAGGCCGTCACGACATGGCACGTTCGTCATGCATCCTTACAAGGAGAGTTGGCGGAGGGGCTCACCGGACCGCTGCCGAGTCGGCCTGTTACCTGGAAGCGACTTGCTCGAGCCCCTCCATGATTTCAGATTTCACAGCATCCTGATTGTTGCGCTGGAAGCGCAGAACCGCCTGCCCGTCCTGTAGGCCAATTTTATAGCGCTGAAGCAAAGAGGGATGTGTGAATGCTGTCCGATCTCTACCGAGCAAGGCGTCAATGAGTCCTGCCTCCTCAGCATACCAACCCTCTTCCTCGTCCCGCGTGACTACCCCTTTCCGCTG
>JAHWYE010000390.1 GCA_020028195.1 Nitrospirota bacterium | reverse complement strand
CGGCCCCCGCGCTTGCCAGCCGCTTGCGACAGGATCTAGAACAGGTGTTCGGCGAAGAGTGCGTGGCGTTTCTTGACTGGTTGGCGGCGCTCCGCGATGAAACCAAAGAGGCAGAGCCCGATGCCGAGAAGCGGCGGGCTCTCTTGCGGGAAGCCATCAACGGCTTCAAGCTGAACGGCAGCATCGAGTATCCGAAGACCTGGCTGGAGGAAGGGCAGAAACCGTAAGGCGTGAGGTGTGAGGCGTACGGGGTTGCCTGTTTCGTTTTATGCCTGACGCCTGACGGATGAGGGGAGGGGTAATGGTTCTCTTGGAATTCAGCATGTCGCCGCTCGGGCAAGGGGAGAGTGTCGGGAAATATGTCTCTCGCTCGCTGGACGTCATTGACAAGAGCGGGCTCGATTACCGCCTTAACCCAATGGGCACAGTGCTCGAAGGGGAGTGGGACGACGTGTTCGGCGTCGTGCGCCGCTGCTTCGAGCGCATGAAGAAAGACTGCAACCGGATCTCTTGCACAATCAAGGTGGATTATCGCAAAGGGCACGCCGGTCGGCTGTCCAGCAAAGTCGCCAGCGTCGAGAAACACCTAAAGCGGAAGTTGAGGGTGTGAGGAGCGGGTGGTCTGCAGTCTGGAGCGACTTCACCGGAGCGGCGGTGCCTCGCCCGGCGTCCAAAGAAGGAAAGGGTAGGGGTGGGTAGGATTAGAAGACCGAGAACTTAAAGTATTTCGTTGGGTTCTTTCTCACATCGGCCAGAAACTCCTCCATCTCGCTGAGCAGCTTGTCAGCCCGAGTATAGAGTTCGTCTTTGGTCACCAGCTTGCCGATCGTGCCTTCACCATTTTCCACCTTGTTCAGCAGTTGCTCTCCTCGGCTGGTCAAGGCCTCCAGGCGTTGGTAGAGGGCTGGGTCCGTCAGTTTCACCAGCGTGCCGTTCTGATTGTTCAGCCTGATCGCGAGGTCGTTGAGCTCCTTCACTGCTCTATTGGCACGATCGTAGATCTCCTTGTCTGTCATCAGCCGGCCGATCGTCCCTTCGCCACGATCCACCTTGTCCAGGAGCGCGATGCTCTTTTCGGACGCGATCTCGATCTTCTCGAGCACTTTCGCGGAGCGGTCGTAGAGCGCCGGGTCGGTGAGCAGCTTGCCGGCCGTGCCCTCTCCTTGACTGATGGTCAGCAAGAGACGTTGGAGCTCCTTGATCGCGGTGTTCACGTTTTCGATCGTGGCAGTGGCGGTGGACGCAATCTCGCCGATATCAGCCTCAGCCTGTCCGACCAGGACGCCGCCGGGAGCGAGTGGCGGCTTCGATGGGGTGCCAGGAAGAATTTCGACCATCTTGTCGCCGAGCAGGCCCATGGGGCGGATCATGACCGAGGCATCTTCTCGGATGTGCGGAGCCACGTTGCTCTTCACCGTGAAGGTGATCTCCACGCGCGGGGAATCCCCTGCAATCGTGATGCGATGGACATTGCCGATGTCTACGCCGTTCATGCGAACCGGTCCACCCACCTTCAAACCCTGTGTGTGGTCCACAACAGCCCGAAACTTCGTCTGCCTGCTGAGCAAGCCAAGGCCTTCTTCAAGGTTCATGATCATGGCCACCAGCACAGTCAGGGCAATCAGCACCAGAAGCCCGATCTTGACCTGCGACCATCTTAGCTGCGTCTGTCGGATCATCGCCATCGCCTCTCAAGCAGGATGTTGAAAAAGTCCTCCAGCTTTGTTCTCACGTCGCTCGGACCTTCAACGTACCGAGAAAAGCACGCCTCAGGCCCTCGCTCGCTGCGGCCGCGCCGGAAGGCCTTTTTGACCATCCTTTTAGTCATGCTACAGCTGCGCGTTCGTTGGCTTCATCCTGTGACACGACTCGACAAGGCCTCCCACGCCTCAGGAGGCAGGCTGCCGGGGTCCAGGAATCCTCGGATGGCCGGATCTTGACTCCCACCGAGTTCTTCCGCGGTCCCCTCGAAGATGATGCTGCCGTCCTGGATCATCACGATTCGATCCGCCACCCGGAAGGCGATGTCCAGATCATGGGTGACGACCACCTGAGTCACTCCTTTCGCCTTCAGTCTCATGATTAGATGACAGATCATGAAGGAGTTGATCGGATCCAAGCCGGCGGTCGGCTCGTCATAGAGCAGGACCTTCGCCCCGCTGGCCAGCGCCCGTGCCTGCTCGATGACCTCGTCGGACAAGCCCCCTTGTTCCCAGAGACGATACCCCACGTTTTCCCGGACCGTCAACGAGTCGAACAGAGCCGCCCCCTGGAAGACCATCGCCATGTTCTGTCGAATCTGAGTAAGATCCTGCTCACGTAAGCCCGTGATTTCCTGTCCCGCCACTCGAATCGAGCCGCGATCTGGTCGGAACAACCCAAGAATCAATTTGAGAATGATGGTCTTGCCTGACCCGCTCCCGCCCAAGATCACTTTGGTTTCGCCTGGCTGCACCTCGAACGAAATCCCATGTAGTACCTGCCGACCCCCTAGCGTTAACCAGACCCCGTCAAGCTCGATCATCCGAGTCCCCAACAGCTCCTATGGAAACGCCATGAACAGCTTGGTCAGCAAGAAATCACTCGCGAGGATCAGGATGGACGACGATACCATGGACTGCGTCGTGGACACGCCCACTCCGACCGTTCCACCCTTGGTATAAAAGCCAGCATAACACCCCACCATCGCAATGATAAAGCCGAAGACGGTTGGTTTTACCAGACCCAGCACAATGTCACGCTGCCGAATCGCCTCAAACGCCCAGGTCCAGTAAAAATAGGAGTCAATGCCAAGATACAGTCGGGCCACCAGCCATCCCCCGAAGATCGCAATGCCGTTCGTGATGATGGTCAGCAGGGGAATCATGAGGAGGGTCGCCAGTTTCCGAATCGGATCTGTCCCCTCCGCTCGCAGCGCGTCGATCTGCTCTGTCACTTGCATGGACGCGATTTCCGAGGCAATCCCCGATCCTACGCGGCCTGCGATCATCAGAGCCGCCAGGACCGGCCCCAACTCTCGGACCACCGATGTACTGATCAGGCGCGACACATACATGCTCGCGCCGTAGGGCTCGAGCTGGACCGCCCCCTGGAGCGCCAGCACCATCCCGGTAAACATCCCCGTCAGCATGACGATAAAGAGCGAGCCGACCCCGATTCGGTCGATCTGCAACACCGTCTCACGGACATACCACGGCCCACGGATCAGGCCGGCAACTGCTTGGCCGCAGAGGAAGGTGAACTCCTGCACGACCAGCACATAGCCGACCAAGGTGTTCTTGAGATCGAATGATCCGGTCATATCCTCACGGTGTCAGCCTGCTTTGAATGATTACTCCCGCTGCGGTCATTATAGGACAACCGATGCATCGCAACAACGATGGGAGAGAGCCTCTGCTCATGCGGTCTGAGTGGGGATCATGCTATAGCTCCGAGTTACACGAGGTCCGATGGCACAGAACACTTCATACGGGATCGTGCCCAGCCACGTAGCAAGATCGGCAGCCGTGATCTGCAGGTCGCCCTGCCGCCCAATCAGGACCGCTTCATGGCCTGCCTTAACCGAGGGAATGTCTGTCACATCCACCATGGTCATGTCCATACAGACACGCCCGACAATGGGCGCGCGACAGCCATCGATGAGGACCGCGCCACGATTGGAAAGCGCCCGGCTATATCCATCTGCATACCCGATGGGCAGGACGGCAATGCGCGAGGGACGGGACGCAATGAATGTCCTGTTGTAGCTGACACTCTCGCCTGGCGGAACCGTTCGAACTTGCACCACTCTCGCCGTGAGCGTCAGGACCGGTTTGAGAGCTGGCGCATCGTCGCGAAGGGGAGTCGTGTGATACCCGTAGAGCATGATTCCGGGACGGACGACCGTAAAATGAGC
>JAHWYE010000120.1 GCA_020028195.1 Nitrospirota bacterium | reverse complement strand
CCGTCGCCAGCCCGGCCTACTCCAGCCGTTCGTCAGCCGAGACCCACCTATTTTTTCTGCGGTTCAAGCAGCTTGTCGCCCTTCCGAAAGACCGCGTAGATGGCTTGGGATGGGCAGGCATCGAGGCAGAGCCGACAGCCTTCAAGGCAGCGCGACGAGTCGAACTTGAACGGAGGGGTTGAGAGCCACGCGCCGGTCGGACAGACGGGGATGCAGACCGCATTATGCGTGCAGCGATTGGGGTGACGGACGAGGTGATCTCTGGTGACCATCATGGGTTTGACTCCCTCAAAGAGGGCTTTTGAAAACATCTCGAGCATGTTCACGGCGGCGTATCCTCACTTCCACTTGTCCACCAGTTGGCGCAGCCGGTCCTTGAGCTCTGGAATCTGGCCGAGGTTGTTCTGGATTGCGCCGAGGATTTTCTCAAGGCGCGCCGCCCGCAAGGCTTCTTTGTCCGTTCGTACCAACCGGTCATACTCCTTGTAGGCCGCAGGATGCTTCGGCTCAAGGGCTTGCCGGGCTACACCAAGCCCATCGCCGAGTACCCAGGGTTCCGGCTCCAGAGGAGGAACGACGGTGAAGGATCCATCCGAGAACACGAGCACGGCCGCGCCGGGCTTTGAGGATAGGGGCATGACGGCCTCGACGGTTTTCCCTTGGACTTGGTCCCAGGTCAGGGTCAGACCTGGGAATCGTTTCATGAAGGCCACTTTCTCTTGGTTGGCCTTCCATTTTTCCTCAACGGCCATAATCGACCCCTCTCAACCTGAACCTTTCTTCGGGAGTTCGTGGTCCGGCATCAATAACCGCTCCACGATCTCGCCTTTCATGACATGGCGTTCCATGATCTCCGTGACATCAGCTTCGGATCCCACCCAGTACCAGACTCCCTCCGGATAAATGACCACGCTTGGACCCAGGTCGCAATGATCCAGGCAGCCGGCTTTGTTCGCCCGTACGGTTCCTTTCAAGCCCAGCCGTTCCACCTCTTTCTTGAAAAAGGACTGCAGACGCTCGGACCCTTTGTCCGCGCAGCAGCCACGCGGATCGTCTTTCGGCCGTTGATTCACGCAGACGAAGATGTGATGTTTGAATGTCGTCACTGATTGGAACGTCGGGAGATTATCCTGAGACGGACTGGGAACCAACCAGAGCTCGCATGCGGCTGATCAGAACATGAACATCGGCGAGGTCGATGAGGCTGGACCCCGCCACATGACTGTTGAGCACAGCCTCGATCTCCTGGAGGCGCACCTGCGCTCGTTGCAACTGATCAGTCCCTGCGATCTCGGAGGCCTGCCCCTTGCTCAGTTTGTCAAATTCCGCCCGGATGTCACGGAAGTCGCGCTGGAGGTTCTTCTGCACGGAGCAACTTTCGCAGTACCACTTCGGGCTCAGGTCGGAAGATGGCGAGAGACGGTCGTACGTGCGACCGAAGAAGTCTTTCCCAAGGGAGACTTTTACGAGCGGTTCCCGCGTGGTGCCGCATGCGTCACACTTTCCGGCGGAGAAGACCGACTCAGTGTTCGTCACCACGACTCCTCGACTTATAAATCGTGGCCATCTTACACCAGGGCTCTGTGACCTGTCTACCGCAGACGGACAGACAGAATTGTGGGACAACGGTCCTCGCGAACGTATGATGCGTGCACTTGACGGAAATCCGGCGATTTCCATGCCGAAGCAAGGATATAATACGGACATGTAGACAGGGAACGAAGGCTTCGTTCCAGGGAGGATCTATGATCATCGGTGTGCCGAAAGAAATCAAAGACCATGAATACCGCGTGAGCCTCACGCCGGATGCCGTGCAAAGCCTCTGCGCGGCGGGTCATACGGTCTGGGCTGAGCCGACGGCAGGGGAGGGCAGCGGGTTCACGGATGATGACTATCGCAAAGCCGGCGCTCACCTGGCGTCGTCTAAGGCCCATCTGTTTCAGGAAGCCGAGCTGATCGTCAAGGTGAAAGAACCGCTGCTGTCTGAATGCGCTTTGTTTCGTCCTGGGCAAACCTTGTTCGCCTACTTGCATCTGGCGGCTTTGCCGGACCTCACCCGGGCGCTGCTTGAGGCGCGGGTGACGGCCATTGCATACGAGACGACGGAGCTGGAGGACCGAACGCTGCCGATGCTGAAACCGATGAGCGAGATCGCCGGCCGCATGTCGGTGCAGGTAGGAGCCAGGTATTTGGAGCGTTCCCAAGGAGGGCGTGGAGTCCTTCTCGCCGGCGTACCTGGGGTTGCACCTGGGAAGGTGGTGATCTTGGGAGCGGGTGTGGTTGGCAGCGCAGCCACGAGAATCGCGGTCGGGATGGGTGCCCAAGTCACGGTGATCAACCAGGACCTGGAACGCCTGCGCAGCCTCGATGATTTGTACCAAGGGCGAGTGGTCACGTTGGCGGCGAACCAACCAGTGATTGACCTGGCCGTCGAAGAGGCCGACTTAGTGGTCGGAGCGGTGCTGGTGCGCGGCGCCAAGGCGCCCAAGCTGGTCTCGCGCGCAGTCGTGTCCCGGATGAAACCCGGGTCTGTGGTCGTGGATGTGTCGGTGGATCAAGGAGGATGTTTCGAGACGACGCGGCCCACTACCCATTCGGACCCCGTGTATCAGATAGATGGTGTGTTGCACTACTGCGTTCCGAACATGCCGGGAATCGTGCCGAGGACGGCGACTTTGGCCTTGACCAACGCGACTCTTCCCTTTATAGTCCGCCTAGCCTCAGCCGGTGTGGCGCGCGCCATTCGCGCTGATCCGGCCCTCGCAAAGGGCGTGAACCTGGTCAACGGGAAAATTACCTGCAAGGGAGTCGCCGAGGCGCACGGCATGCGATGGGAGCCACTCGTCTGACGGCGGCTGAAGATTCAATCCAGAGATCGGGGCGTAGCGCAGCCCGGTAGCGCACCGCGTTCGGGACGCGGGTGTCGGAGGTTCAAATCCTCTCGCCCCGACCATTCCTCCCTCCTTCAGCGACCAACTTCATAACACAATTGTGTTGTCGAATCGCCGCGGTGCGTGGTATCACATCTACTAACGGTGTTCCGATCGGTGCCTACTACAGACCGCGCACGGAAGAACTATTTCCTGCACGAGATCCAGGTCAACATGCTTGTGGAGATGACGGACCTCTTCTCCCGCTTAGCGGGACAGCGACATCGGCATTCTGACGTGAGCTGGAAGGGCCACGACGATGGATTCTCCGATCAGAGCTCGGATCCTGGTGAGCGGGCGCGTGCAGGGTGTCGCCTTCCGCGCGTTCACGCGGGATGCGGCTTCTCGCATGAAACTCTGTGGCGGTGTGAGGAATGTCGATGACGGGCGGGTCGAGGTGGATGTGGAAGGGGAACGAGGCGCGGTCGAAGCGTTCGTCGAGCTGCTCAGGACTGGCCCTCCGATGGCGCGGGTCGAAGACCTTGAGCTGCGATGGGAGAGGCCAACCGGTCAGCATAAGGATTTCCGTATCTGGTACTGAACAGGCTATTGAATAACTATTCTGATTCAGGTGATCTTACCAGACTTTCACCACCTGCAAGGGCGACGAAATGGCACTCAGGATGTTCAAAAAGGCCCTCCAGCGAGGCCGCAACGAGCGAGGAGGCGAAGGCGTACGCAGTTTGGTACGTTGAGCCTCTGAGCGAAGGGAGAACAAAGCTGGAGGCCTTTTTCAACATCCTGTGAATGATCGGGCTGCATCGCATGAGGAGTGCGTGATGGGTCGTGATGACGACGATGAAGTGAACCAACCGGTGGGCGCAGCCGATGAGGCAGAGGAGGAGCTCGAGCCTTCGGCGCCAGGGGGAAAGCGGAGCCGGCGCCGGAGGCAACGAGAGAACCAGACCGAGGGGCTCGATACCGTCAAGAGCTATCTCAGGGATATTCGCAAGTCCACCCTCTTGACGTTCGAACAGGAGCAAGCCCTCGGAAAACGCGTGATGGCCGGTGATGTCAGCGCCCGTGATCAGATGATCGAAGCGAATCTGCGACTGGTGATCAGCATCGGCAAGCGGTACATGAATCGAGGATTCCCCTTCTCGGACATCGTGGAGGAGGGGAACCTGGGGCTCATCAAAGCCGTTGAGAAGTTCAACTACAAGCGAGGGTTCCGGTTCAGCACCTATGCCTCGTGGTGGATACGCCAGTTCATCGAGCGAGCCATCATCAATCAAGGGAAACTCATTCGGCTGCCGGTCCATGTGGTGGAACGTCTGAACCGGTTCCTGTCCGCAGTCGAACATCTCGGCCAGGGACTGAGTCGTGAGCCAAGAACGGAAGAGATCGCGGGGCGCATGAAGATTCCGGAGGAGGAGGTAACCGACCTCAAACAGTTGATCCGGACTACCTGCTCGCTGGACAGTCCGATCAATGAGCGGACCGACACGTTCCTGCGCGATGTCATCGAAGATCCGACGACTCTCTCTCCGGCGGACACAGCGGAGGGTGTGCTGCGTCGCGAGGAGCTGATGGGATGGGTCACGGATTTGCCTGAGAAAGAGCAAGAGGTGATCAAGAAGCGGTTCGGGCTTGACGGGGGCGAGGCCCAGACGTTAGAGGAGATCGGCCACACTCTCGGTCTCACGCGCGAACGCGTTCGGCAGATTGAAACGGCGGCCCTCGGCAGACTTCGGTCGGTCATCGAGCAAAAGACCATGACGCAGGAGGATCTCTTGTAGAAAGGTTGCCGCCTATGAATTACAAATCGCTGATCCGCGAAGTACCGAATTTTCCCAAACCGGGGGTTCTCTTTTACGACATCACCACGTTGCTCAAGGATGCGCGTGCCTTCCGAAATGTTGTGGACGAGCTTGCCTCCAGATATCGCGGCCAGCACATTGCGAAAGTGGTCGGGATTGAATCCCGCGGCTTCATCCTGGGCAGTCCCCTGGCCTACCATCTGGAGGCGGGGTTCGTGCCGGTCCGAAAGGCCGGCAAGCTGCCCGCGGACATTTTCGAGGTCAAATATAATCTGGAATACAGCACGAGCTCGCTCGCGATCCACCGCGACGCCATCACCATCGGGGAACGAGTGCTGATCGTAGATGATCTCTTGGCCACCGGGGGGACCGCCGCCGCGACAGTGCACCTCGTTCGCCAACTTGGCGGCGAGATCATGGGCCTCGTTGTATTGGTTGAGCTGGAGTCCCTCAAAGGTCGCGACAAGCTGAACGGCTGTGAGGTGCATTCGGTCATCACCTATTCGTAGGTCCTTGTCTCTCGACAAGCTCCTGATCCGTTTCCTGCGCTCCCGTCGAATTTCCCACCCTGATGCTCCGGGCTCCTCCGCAGGGCTTGTCAAACTCGAAGGAGCGTGCTATGAATGCCGCGTTTTTTTGACCGAAAGATCCTCGGCAAGGGAGATTGCGCAGCATGCCTGACAGGGTCAAGACGAAGAAGAGGCCGAAAACAGCGGATAAAAGGGCGGCGAAAATCGGGCGGAAGCGGCAGTCATCTCATGCCCAGACCCAGGCCACCGCTCTGCGCTCTAAGGGGTCTCGTGCGGGCGGAGCGGGCAGGGAGGCGCCCGGGCCCAAGGTGATGCAGGCAAGTCGTCGTGAATCCCTGCACCGGATGCTCATGGCAAGACGCCAAGAGGTCATGAGGGAGATTGAGGCGGATCTCGGACAATCCTTGACCGAAGATCAGCAGCGTCGTCTGGAATCCGCCAGGGATGTCGGTGACCAGGCCTTGATGGATCTGGAACGGGAACTCGGCATCTCGCTGTTGGAAATGCGGAATCGGAAGAGGCAACTCCTCGA
>JAHWYE010000012.1 GCA_020028195.1 Nitrospirota bacterium | reverse complement strand
TCGACGGTCGCCTTCATCCTGGTCTGGACGGCGATGGTGTGCTCAAAATGAGCCGACAGACTCCCGTCTCTCGTTACCGCCGTCCACTGATCCTCGAGCACGCGCACCGCACTTCCCCCCATATTGATCATCGGCTCGATCGCCAGCACCATCCCCACCTGGAGACGCGGCCCCTGTCCCGGTTTGCCATAATTAGGGATCTGCGGCTCTTCATGCAACTGCTGACCGATTCCATGGCCAACAAAATCGGTTACGACTGAAAACCCCGCCGCTTCAGCGTGCCGCTGGATTGCATGAGAGATGTCAGACAGTCGATTGCCTACGATCGCCTGCTCGATTCCCTTGTAGAGGGCTTCCTCCGTCACGCGCAGGAGCTCCACCGCCTCGGGGGGAATGGCACCGACTGGAACGGTGACGGCGGAATCGCCATAGAAGCCGTCAACGATTGCGCCAAGATCGAGTCCGACGATATCCCCGTCCTTCAGCACCCGCTTTGACGGGATGCCGTGCACCACCTCGTCGTTGACCGACGCGCAGAGCGTCTTGGGATAGTTTCGATATCCCTTGAAGGCAGGCACTCCGCCACGCGCGCGAATGAACTCTTCGGCAAGCCGGTCCAACTCTTCCGTCGCGATGCCAGGACGCACCTCCCGCTTCAGGGCCTGGAGCGTCTCGGCAACCAGCTTGGACGCTCTCGCCATCACCTCGATTTCGTCCTGAGTCTTGAGGATGATCACGACAGTCCCTGCGCCGTCAATAGCCCAACCATCCGCTGATGCACCGCTTCGACTGAGCCTGACCCGTCAAGCTCGGACAGAAGGCCTTTTCGCCGATAATAGTCGATGAGCGGTGCGGTTTGAACTTCGTACACCGCAAGCCGATTCTCCACGATCTCTCTCCGGTCGTCGCTTCGCTGAATGAGCTCGCCCCCGCACCGGTCACAGACGCCGTCGCGCTGCGGACGGGCGAAATCCACATGAAACACCGCCTGGCATTTCGCACAACTCCGCCGCCCACTCAATCGCCGCACGATGTCCTCGCGCGAGACGAGCACATTGATCACTCGATCAAGTCGTTGCCGTCTCGAATCCAGGATGTTCGACAGGGCTTCGGCCTGCGGCACGGTCCTGGGGAATCCGTCAAGGAGAAAGCCCGCCGCGCAGACCGGCTCGGCTAGCTTCTCTTTCACAATGCCCACGACCACCGCATCCGGCACCAGTTTCCCCTGATCCATACAGGCCTTCGCTTCAAGCCCCAAGGCGGTTTTGTTCCGGACCGCCTCTCGCAGGATGTCCCCTGTGGAGATCCTGGGCCGGTGGAACTTCGAAGCCACCAACTCCGCCTGTGTCCCTTTTCCGGCCCCCGGCGCGCCCAGAAAGACCAGTCGCATGGAGGCGCCTCAACCGCTCCGCCCCTTGAGTCGACCCTTCGCGAGGAACCCTTCGTAGTTTCTCATCAACATATGCGATTCGATCTGCTGGGCCGTGTCCAAGCCGACCCCGATCACGATCAACAGCGACGTCCCTCCGAAGTAGAAGGGGACGTTCAGCTTATAGATCAGGAATTCCGGGACCACACACACCGCGGCCAGATAAATCGACCCCCCGAAGGTAATACGCGTCAACAGCTTATAGATATAATCCGAGGTCCGTTGTCCTGGGCGGATGCCTGGGATGAACCCGCCGTATTTCTTCATGTTATCAGCCATGTCTATCGGATTCAGCACCACGGCTGTATAAAAAAAGCAGAAAAAAATGATCAACCCGACATACATGATCGTATAGAGCATCGAGCCCGGCGAGAGTTGGGTGCCCAAGGACTGCACCCAGGGAACCTGAATGAAGCCGGCGATCGTAGCCGGAAACGCGATGATCGACGAGGCAAAGATCGGAGGGATGACGCCGGCTGTGTTGATCTTCAGCGGAATATGGGTGCTCTGCCCTCCATAGACCCGTCGTCCGATCACTCGCTTGGCGTACTGGACCGGGATCTTCCGCCGACCGCTTTCAAGAAAGACAATCGCCGCCACAACCCCCAGCATAATGAACACGAGCGCGACCAAGAGCAGAAAGCTCAATTGCCCCACCTGATACAGATCGAAGGTCTGCGCGACCGCGCTCGGCAATCGGGCCACAATGCCCGCAAAGATGATCAAGGAAATACCGTTGCCGATCCCGCGCTCGGTGATCTGCTCCCCCAGCCACATGAGGAACGCCGTGCCAGCGGTCAGGGTGATGACGGTCATGAGGCGGAACGGCCAGCCTGGGCTCATGACGAACGCGCCCTGATTCATTCCCTCCAGGCCAACCGCGATGCCGAACCCTTGGATCAGCGCGATACCGATCGTCCCATAGCGGGTGTACTGGATGATCTTCTTCCGCCCGCGTTCACCTTCCTTGGCCAGCTTGGCCAGATGAGGAATCACGACGGTGAGCAATTGCAAAATAATCGACGCGCTGATATACGGCATGATGCCGAGCGCAAAAATCGTCAGTCGTGACAGGGCTCCGCCGGAGAAGATGTCCAGAAATCCGAGCAGCGACCCGCCCTTTTCCAGCAAGAACTTCGAGAGCTCTTCGTTATTAATCCCGGGGGTCGGAATATGGGCTCCCACCCGATAGACCGCCAGCATCGTCAGCGTGAACAGGATACGGGTGCGCAACTCTGGTATTTTCAGGATATTCTGAAAACTGGCCAGGAGTCGTTCAAACACTGTGGATGACCTCAGCCCTTCCCCCGGCAGCCTGGATCTTGTCCATCGCCGATTTGCTGAACTTGTGGGCTTGCACAACAAGTGGCCTTCCAACCTCTCCGAGACCAAGGATCTTCACCAACCGAGTCTTCCGCTTGACGAGCCCTGCATCGATCAAGACCTGGGGCGTGACGTGCTCCACGGCACCGAGCGCATTCAGCGTCTTGAGGTTCACAATGGCGTACTCCAACCGGAACGGATTGTGGAATCCATACTTGGGCAAGCGACGGACGAGGGGCATCTGTCCTCCCTCGAACCCGGGTCGCTTCCCTCCTCCGGACCTGGCCAGCAATCCTTTGTGTCCTTTGGTCGCCGTTTTCCCGTGTCCAGAGCCAGGACCTCTGCCGATCCGTTTCCGCTTCCGCTTGGCCCCACGAGCCGGGGCCAGTTCGTGTAACTTCATCGTGCGTCCACTTTCAGTAGATAGCCGACCTTATGAATCATCCCTCTCACTTGCAGGCTATCGCGATGGGTGACCGTCTGGTGAAGTTTCCGAAGCCCAAGACCACGGAGCACGAGCCGGTGTCGATAAGGAGTCCCAATCGCACTGCGTACGAGCGTGATCGCAAGCATCCCCCCTGGCGGAGCAGTCTTTGCCATATCCCTACCCAGCCTGCTCCCGGCGAATGCGCGCCACTTCGTCCGGGTCCCTGAGCTGACATAACCCGTCCAGAGTCGCCCGCACGGTGTTGAAGGGGTTCCCCCGTCCCAGCGTCTTTGCAATGATGTTGTGCGCGCCGGCCAGCTCTACCACCGCACGCACGGCCCCGCCGGCAATGATGCCGGTCCCCTCCGACGCAGGCTTGAGCAACACGTGTTCTCCGCCGAAGAGTCCGTGAACCTCATGAGGAATCGTCCCCCCCCGAAGCGGAATCCGTACCAGATGCTTCTTGGCATGTTCGACGGCTTTTGAAATCGCGACCGGCACCTCGACGGCTTTCCCTTTGCCGATCCCCACCCAGCCCTGGCCATCACCCACTACGACCAGCGCGCAGAAATTAAACCGCTTGCCGCCCTTGACCACCTTGGCGACCCGGTTGATGAAGACCACCTTGTCTTTGAGACTGAGTTCGTCAGGATTAACTCGCAAGTCCTACTCCTCTCTTTCACGAGCTGGCAGCCCACCGCGAACAGCTGGCAGCTTAGGTCTCTGAAGTCATCGCTTCTAGCGATCAGCTATTCGTTGCACGATGTTCAGAACTTCAGCCCTCCCTCGCGCGAGGCTTCGGCCAGCGCCTTGACGCGGCCATGGTACAACCGTCCGCCTCGATCGAAGACCACGGCTCCGACCTTTACCGCCTTGGCACGCTCCGCTAAGAGCTTACCAACCGCCTTCGCGGCCTCGATGGTGCCGCTTGACCCAAGGGACTTCCGTAAGGCCTCATCCAGGGTCGAGGCCGCGGCCAGCGTGCGTCCCTTAGTGTCATCAATCAACTGAGCGTAGATGTGACTCTTGCTTCGAAACACATTCAGACGCGGGCGGGCTTGCGTCCCAAAGACGCGCTGGCGGACGCGCTGCTGCCTCCGCTTGAGCGCCCCCTTTTTCTCCACAGTGGTCATGCCGTCACCTTATTTTCCGGTCTTACCCTCTTTCTTACGGAGCACCTCTCCCGCATACCTGATGCCCTTCTGCTTATAGACGTCAGGCGGCTTGATCCGGCGGAAATCCGCGGCGACCTGACCGACCTTTCGTTTGTCAGTCCCGCGAATCGTGATGATCGTCTGCTTATCGACCTTCGCCTGGATGCCGGACGGAAGAAGGACTTCCACCGGCTGCGTGTACCCCACGCTCACATTGACCGTTTGGCCCTGGACCTGCGCCTTGTACCCGACGCCCGTGATTTCAAGCGAACGCTCATAGCCCTTCGTGACACCCTGGATCATATTGTTGATCTCGGCGCGGACAAGCCCGTGGAGAGCCCTGACATCGGCCTCGTCGCCCGAGCGACTCGCCTGCACGCAACCATCCACCACCGCTACCCGTATGGCAGGGACAAGTGTCCACTCCAGACGTCCCAGCGGTCCCTTGACCGAGACCAGATCACCGGAGACGTTGACCTCCACCCCCGATGGAATCGGAATCGGTTTTCGTCCGATCCGTGACATGACTCGCTTTCCTATATTATTGAGTGCGCGCGGTGCGCGAACACAGGGGCATCCCAGCCCTCTGCGCCCACCTACCAGACATAACAGAGGACTTCGCCGCCCAAGCCCGCGCGCCGTGACGCTTGATCGGTCATGACGCCCTTGGAAGTCGAGAGGATCGAAAGCCCCATGCCGCTCCGCACCCGCACCACATTCCGCCTGCCAACATAGACGCGTTTGCCCGGCTTACTGACCCGACGCAAGGCGGTGATCATGGGTTGTCGCTCTGCCACGTAGCGCAACTGAATCCGCAATATCGGCAGTCCATCGACATCGATCTGCTCGTAGCCGCGGATAAACCCCTCAGCCTTCAGAACCCGGAGCACTTCAGCTTTCAGCTTAGAGGCTGGCGCTGTCACCGTCTCGTGCCCACGCTTGGCTCCGTTTTGAATCCGAATCAGCAGATCGGCAATCGGGTCGGTCATCATGGCTTGAACCCAGTTAGTAGGTTTGAGTCATGAGTCTTGAGTGTGCCTTGAACTCGACACTGAGAACTCAAAACTCTCCACTGTCAGCGTAAGTGCTACCAGCTTGCCTTCGTCACACCGGGGATTTCCCCACGCAGGCTTAAAAATCGAAAACATATCCTGCACATTCTGAAGCGCCGGAGAAAGCCTCTGACGCGGCCGCAAAGAGGACAACGGTTATAGCCCCTGACCTTGAATTTTTGTTTGCTCGCTGCTTTCAGCCGCAAGGCTTTTCGTGACACGTGCTATCTCCAGTTCGACGACGATCGGGAGGGGTAGCGGTCCTCACTCCTACTCACGGCTCATACTTCGTCATTCATGAAGTCCGGAAGGGCATGCCCAGGTGACGCAACAACGCTTTTCCTTCGTCGTTCGTCTTCGCCGTCGTGACAATCGTGATGTCCATCCCGTGGATCGACGCGACGCTATCGTACTTGATTTCCGGGAAAATCAACTGCTCCTTGAGCCCCAGCGTGTAGTTCCCCCGCCCGTCGAATGCCTTGGGAGAGACCCCCCGGAAATCACGAATCCTCGGTAACGCCACGCTCACCAGTCGGTCGAGGAATTCATACATGCGATCGCTCCTGAGCGTGACCTTGACCCCGATGGGCATCCCTTGACGAAGCTTGAATCCGGCAATCGCTTTCTTGGCTTTGGTGATGACCGGCCGCTGCCCCGTCACCACACCGAGCTCGGTGCTGGCGCTTTCCAACAACTTTACGTTCTGGATCGCCTCCCCCATCCCTACATTCAACACGATCCGCTCCAGCCTCGGCACTTGCATGGGGTTTTTGTAGGAAAACTCTTTCATCAAAGCCGGCACGACCTGACGACGATAGGTGTCCTTGAGACGGGGCGGGAGTTTGGGGCCATCCGGCGCTTTCCCGGCCTCTTTACCCTCGTCTTTGCCGGCTGGGGCCGCCTCCTTCTTCGGAGCCGCTTTCTTCTCCACCACCTTACCGGCCGACCCTTTTTCAGACTTGGCCATGACTCCTTCCTCTGTCTACCTTCAACCTATTCGATCACTTCCTTGCATTTCTTGCAGATGCGCGCCCGTCGCCCGTCTTCCAGCGCTTTGATCCCGATGCGTACCGGCTTCTGGCAATTCCCGCAATACAACATCACATTGGATAGCACCAGGGGCGCTTCCCGCTCCAGGATCCCGCCCTGCCGGTTCCTCTGACTGGGCTTGGTATGGCGCTTGATGATGTTCAGCTTCTCGACGGTCAGCTTCCCCTCCGTCAGATTCAGGGACAGGACCTTGCCGGTCTTCCCACGTTCGCGGCCAGCGATGATCATGACGGTATCGCCCTTCTTGAGTTTCGTTTTCGAGACCGCCTGTTCGACCATGCCCGCGAACCTCACCCGTTACAGAACTTCGGGTGCCAACGAAATGATCTTCATGAATTTCTTCCAGCGCAGCTCTCTCGCCACCGGACCAAAGATGCGTGTGCCGATCGGCTCGCCCTGGGCGTTGATCAGGACGCAGGCATTCCGGTCGAACTTGATGTAGGACCCATCTTCTCGACGGACCCCTTTGGTCGTCCGGACAATTACGGCCCTGCTCACGTCTCCCTTCTTGACCGTGGCCTGCGGGATGGCTTCTTTCACCGCGACGACCACCACATCCCCGAGCGAGCCGTACCGTCGCTTCGACCCGCCAAGGACATGGAAACACATCACCTGCTTGGCGCCCGAGTTGTCGGCTACGTCGAGATAACTGTAACTCTGGACCATGATCGCCCACCAGTTTTGAATTTTGAGTTGTGAGTTTAGAACCAAGGACTCCAAACTCAACACTCAGCACTGCTTTAGGAATCAGCCCGGCCCCGCTCCAGAATCTGTACGACCCTCCAGTGCTTCTCTTTGCTGATCGGCCTGGTCTCGATCAACTTGACCCGGTCCCCCACCTTACTCAGGTTCTGCTCATCGTGGGCCTTCAGCTTGGTCACCCGACGCATGAACTTCCGATAGAACGGATGCGGGACGAACCGGTCCACCGCGACGACCACGGTCTTATTCATTTTGTCACTGATGACGTTCCCGACCCATTCCCGCCGCTTCTTGACTTTGCTCCCCATCCCGCTCATCCCCTGCCCTTGCCAGCCGGCGCTGTACTGGTCATCGCATGCTGTCGCCGAACCGTCTTCACCCGCGCAAGGTCGTGCCGGGTCTGTCGGATCCGCATGGGATTCTCGATCCGTCCAGTGGCAAGCTGAAACCGCAGGTTAAACAGTTCCTGCCTGAGCTGCTGTTCCTTCTCGACCAGCTCGGCGTCCACCATGTCTCTGAGCTCTTTCATCTCCATGAGGCTTCTTCCTTCTCAGGCCGGCCCGTGTCGAGGACTAGATTATTCCACGGGCCACGAACTTCGTCGCAACCGGCAGCTTGTGCGCAGCCAATCGAAAGGCTTCAAGGGCCACCTCGCGAGTTACCCCGTCCATCTCGTAGAGGATTCGACCCGGCTTCACCACAGCCACCCACAACTCCGGGTTTCCCTTCCCTTTGCCCATCCGTGTCTCAGCCGGCTTCTTCGTCACGGGTTTGTCCGGGAAAATGCGCGTCCAGACTTGCCCGCCACGCTTGACGTACCTGGTGATCGCAATCCGGGCCGCTTCAATCTGACGACTGGTGATCCGCCCAGGTTCGAGCGCTTTCAGACCAAACTCGCCGAGCGTGATGTGCCCGCCACGGTAGGCTTTCCCGCGCATCCGCCCTTTTTGCATCTTCCTGAACTTGACCTTCTTGGGCGCGAGCACAACCGTTCTCCGAGATCAAAGGTCTTCGCCTGAAGATTCGGCTCCCTCTCTACCTGCGATCGAACGCGCTGTCGGCCTTCTCCGGCAGGGCGGGAAGCGCCTCTCCTTTATAAATCCAGGTCTTCACCCCGATCTGTCCCATGGTCGTATGGGCCTCGGCAAACCCATAATCGATGTAGGCGCGGAGGGTATGCAGTGGAACACGTCCCTCGCGATACCATTCGGTCCGGGCAATTTCAGCTCCGCCCAAACGCCCCGCGCAGGTGACGCGTATGCCTTGCGCGCCGAGCCTGAGCGCCGCCGCGACGCTTCGCTTCATGGCCCGGCGAAACGCCACCCGCTTTTCGAGCTGCACGGCAATGTTCTCGCTCACGAGTTGCGCGTCCAGCTCGGGCTTTTTGATCTCTTTGACCGTAATATAAACCTGAGTGCCGTATTGCTTTTCGAGAGAGGCTTTCAACTTATCGATCTCGGCGCCTTTGCGCCCAATAATGATACCCGGCCGGGCGGTATGAATAATGACCTTGGTCTGATCACCAGACCGCTCGATCTCGACCCGCGAGACGCCGGCGTGGTAGAGCTTTTGCTTGACCATCTTGCGGATCTGGATATCCGCATGAAGGAGCCTGGCAAACTCTTTCCCCGCATACCACCTCGAACTCCACGTTCGGTTGTAGCCTAATCGGTATCCTACCGGGTGCGTTTTCTGTCCCATAACCTCTACTCGTCCCTCCCGACTTATCTCTGCTCCCGCTCGACTGTCATCCTTATCGGCTCACTTTCGTGGTGCAGTTCCGGCTCCCTCGACAACAATCGTGATATGGCTGGTCCGCTTGTGGATCGGATTGGCCCGTCCCATCGAACGAGCCCGAAAACGCTTATAGGTCGGGCCGCCATCCACGTACGCCCTGGAGACCCTCATCTCATCGCTGTCACCCATCTCCTTTTGTTCGGCGTTCGCCACCGCCGATCGCAGCACTTTTTCTACGACCTTGGCCGCCGACCGGGGAGTATACTTGAGCAACGTCAGGGCATGCGGAACCTGCTGTCCACGGATCAAATCGACCACGGCACGAGCCTTCCGCGGAGCTATCCGCACGAATCTTAGAATCGCCTTCGCCTCCGGCATCTTGGAACTCCCGTTATTCGTTAAACGTGCACTGTTAATCGCACGACGTCGAATGCCCCGATCCGGACTATTGCACGTTTAACGATTCACGAATAACGGTTAACGCCCTACTTCAGCGGCACTGCCTTCTCGGTCCTTACAGCCCCATGGCCCTTGAAGAATCGAGTGGGCGAAAACTCACCCAATTTGTGACCAACCATATTTTCCGTCACGAACACCGGGATGAACTTTTTGCCGTTGTGAACCGCGAAGGTATGGCCGATCATGTCCGGAATCACGGTGGAACGCCGGGACCAGGTTTTGATGATTTTTCGGTCCCTCGTCACGCTCATCTGCTCCACTTTCTTGAGCAGATGGGCATCCACAAACGGGCCTTTGCTAACCGAACGAGGCATGGTTCCCTCGAATGTTCAATTGCGCCTTCCCTAAATCCTCAATTCACGACTCACAATTCAATATTGCTATTTCTTGCGCCGTGCGATGATGAACTTGTCGGTCGCCTTGTTTTGCCGGGTCTTATACCCTTTCGTCGGGAGTCCCCACGGGGACACCGGATGGGGATTCCCCTGGCCGGACTTTCCCTCTCCGCCTCCATGAGGGTGATCCACCGGATTCATGGCCACCCCGCGCACATTCGGGCGCCACCCTTTCCACCGAGACCGACCCGCTTTGCCGATGGAAATATTCCCATGATCAAGATTGCCGACTTGACCCACCGTGGCCATGCAAGCCCCGAGGATCCGGCGCATCTCGCCTGACTTCAGACGAATCTGCACATAGGCTCCATCACGACCCATCACCTGCGCAAAGCTGCCGGCGCTACGGATCAGTTGCCCGCCCCCTCCTGGTTTCAGTTCGATGTTATGAATCATCGTCCCCAAGGGCATGTTCGCCAGGGAAAGCGCATTGCCCGGTCTCACCTCAACGTTCGGACCAGACTGCACCGTATCCTTCACCGCCAGCCCGAGCGGCGCCAGAATATACCGTTTCTCCCCATCGGGGTACTGCAGGAGCGCGATCCGAGCAGACCGATTGGGATCATATTCGATTGCAGTCACTTTCGCCGGAATGCCCACCTTGTCCCGCCTGAAATCCACCCGCCGGTAGAGCCGCTTGTGGCCGCTGCCGCGAGCCCTGACGGTCATACGGCCATCCCTGTTCCGCCCACCGGAACGAGGGTGGGATTCCGTCAGAGCTTTCTCTGGTTTCTTTCTGGTCAGATCTTCACCGGACAGGACAGTCATGGCCCGTCGTCCCGGCGAAGTCGGCCGATATTGTTTCAGCCCCACTGTTCTTTCACCCCTCACCTCTCCAGGTGGACTGAGCTGAGCACCTACTGCGCCCGTCGAGCGAGCACCTTCTTAGCGTGCGCGCTCCGGGAGCACCGGGGCTCAGCCCTGTTCACCTTTCTATACACTCTCGTACATCTCCAATTTTTCGCCCTCTTTCAACGTCACGATGGCTTTCTTCCAATCAGGCTTCTTACCAGCAAACCGGCCGAGTCGCTTCGTTTTCCCCATGACGTTCAGAACGTTCACGCGCTCGACCCTCACCTTGAGCGCCGATTCCACCGCCCGCTTAATCTGGATGCGATTCGCCTCTGCCCTCACCACAAATCCGACTTTGTTCCCGCTCTCGCGCATAGCCGTGATTTTTTCGGTCAGCAGCGGTCTGACCAGCACGTCGTGGAGCCCTTGTTTCATGACCAGACCTCCTGCAGGCGCGGCAATTCCCGCTCCGGGATCACGATCACGTCGTACCGCAGCACATCATAGACATTGAGTTCCTGTGATTTCACCAGCTTCACCTGGGAAAGATTACGGGCAGCTCGCTCCAAATCGGTGTCACCCGCTCCGACGACGATCAGTGTCTTGGCGGTCAGCCCCAACTGAGTCAGCGCCTTGGCAAGCAGTCGCGTCTTTGGGGCTTCGATCGACAGATCCGACACGACCAGAATCCCGCCAGCCGCCAGCTTCGTGGACAGTGCATTGCGCAAGGCCGCCCGATACTTCTTCTTCGGAAAGGCAAAGGCGTAACTGCGCGGCCGTGGACCGAACACCGTGCCGCCGTGACGCCATATGGGCGAGCGAATCGACCCAACTCGTGCACGGCCCGTGTGCTTTTGTTTCCAGGGCTTTCTCCCGGACCCGCTGACCTCCCCTCGCTTCAAGGTTGAGGCGGTTCCCTGTCGCATGCAGGCCCGCTGCATCACGACGGCTTCGTGTAGCAGGGACCGATCCGGCGCTGCACCGAATACAGAGTCGGGGAGCTCGACTGATCCCACCTTCCGTTTATGGAGATCCAGGATCTCGACAGTCGGCATACGCTAGCTCTTCTTGGACTTTCGGACCACCACCAGTCCGTTCGTGGCGCCAGGAACCGCACCGCTCACAAAGAGGAGATTTTCATCCGGACGGGTTTCCACAACCTTCAAACGCTGGACTGTTACCCGCTCACTTCCCATGTGTCCGGGAAGCGTTTTGTTCTTCCAGACCCTGGACGGGTAGGAGCTGCTTCCGATGGAGCCGGGAGCCCGGTGGAACATCGATCCGTGAGTCTCAGGCCCACCTTTATAATGGTGCCGTTTGACGACTCCCTGAAAGCCCTTTCCCTTCGAGGTCCCTATCACATCGACCCACTCGCCCTTCTGAAACAGGTCCGCCTTGATCACTTGTCCGGCCTGAACGTCTCCAAGCTTCCGAAACTCCCGTAGCCAGCGGCTCGGAGGGACTTGCGCCGTCTTCAGATGCCCCAGTTCCGCTTTCGTAAGCTTGCGCTCTCGCACCTCACCGAAGGCAAGCTGTACCGCCTCATAGCCATGACGATCGGGCGTCTTGACTTGCACAACCCGGCAGGGTCCCGCTTCAATCACCGTGACCGGGATAAGCCGACCCTCGCCGTCATACACCTGGGTCATCCCAAGCTTCTTGCCAAGCAATCCGTTCGTCATCTCTTCACCATCCCACCTATGGCGTCGGAGGATCGGGGTGGCTGGGTTGCCCTCAACTGCGCGCATCGAGCGAGCACAGCTTCTTCGTGCGCGCTCTGCGAGCACAGAGGGCAACCCGGTCGCCCCGAGTTCAACTACAACTTAATCTCCACATCAACCCCCGCCGCCAAATTCAACTTCATCAGAGCGTCCATCGTCTCAGGCGTGGGCTCCATAATGTCCAACAATCGCTTGTGGGTCCTGATTTCGAACTGCTCGCGAGATTTCTTATCCACATGGGTCGATCGCTGAACCGTGAATTTCTCAATCCGCGTCGGCAAGGGAATAGGTCCCGCCACTTTGGCGCCGCTCCGCTTGACGGTCTCCACGATCTCTGCCACGGACTGGTCCAGCACGCGGTAGTCGAACCCCTTCAACCTCACCCGGATCCGCTGATCAACCTTCACGTTCCTCGTTCCTCTTCCCTTAAGGTCGCGACTTCTCCTGCGGGGGCGTCTGGGGTGCCCCTTACTGCGCGCGTCGAGCGAGCACATTCTGATCGTGCGCGCTCCGCGAGCATGGGGACACCCCAGGCGACCCCGCCTCTTCGAATTCCTACGCCACGATCTCTGTCACCACGCCCGAGCCGACCGTCTTGCCGCCCTCCCGCACCGCAAACCGCAACCCCTGATCCATCGCAATCGGCGAGATCAGCTCCGCCGTCAGC
>JAHWYE010000389.1 GCA_020028195.1 Nitrospirota bacterium | reverse complement strand
TCGTAGCGCGCCTTGATCTCCTTCTCGGTGTCGGTCTTGGGATCCTCGGGATAATCGGGAAGCTTGTAGCCCTGACTCTGCACTTCCTTGATGGCCGCTTTTAGTTGGGGGATCGAGGCGCTGATGTTGGGGAGCTTAATGATATTGGCTTCCGGGGCCTTGGCGAGCTCCCCCAATTCGGCCAGATCATCCGATTGTTTTTGTTGCGCCGTCAGATGTTCGGGAAAGGCGGCGATAATTCGCCCTGCCAGAGAGATATCCCTCATTTCGACGGAAACGCCGGCCGCCTTTGTGAAGGCTTTGACAATCGGGAGAAAAGAATAGGTTGCCATGGTTTGTCCTCTTTCAGCAACTTGTCAGTTCAACGCATTCAACGCGGAGCCTGCCTTGAACCACGCAATCTGTTGCTCGGTGAAGCTGTGGTTCGCCTGGATGGTCAGCGCGTTGCCATCCGCCTTGTGTATCGTCACGCTCACCGGCTTGCCGGGCGCCAGGTTGCTCAGGCCCGTGACACTGATCCGATCCTGCTGCTCGATCTTGTCGTAGTCTTTCGGATCGGCGAAGGTCAACGCCAGGATGCCCTGCTTTTTTAAATTCGTCTCGTGGATGCGGGCAAAGCTCCGGGTTAGCACGACGTTCACGCCGAGGTACCGGGGCGACATCGCGGCATGCTCGCGGCTGCTGCCCTCGCCATAGTTCTCGTCACCCACCACGACCGACCCGATCCCCTTTGCCTTGAAGCGGCGGGCAATCTGGGCGATGTTCAGACCAGTCTCACCGGTCAGCACATCGGTTCCCTTGCCAAGCTCGGTCGAGAACGCATTGGTCGCGCCCAGGAACATGTTGTCGCTAATCTTGTCCAGATGGCCGCGGTACCTGAGCCAGGGGCCAGCCGGCGAGATATGGTCGGTCGTGGTCTTGCCTTTGGTCTTGATCAGCAACGGGAGCTTCACGAAATCCTTCCCATCCCAACGCGGGAAGGGCTGCAGCAACTGGAGCCGTTCGCTGGTCGGCGGAATCTCAACCACCACGGCATCACCGTTGTCAGCCGGTGGGACAAACCCTTCTTCACCCTTGGCAAATCCTTTGGCCGGCAGTTCCTCACCGTGAGGCGGTTCGAATTTCAGTTCCGTGCCGTCCGCTGCCTTCAGCGATCCATGCACTGGATCGAAGGAGAGGTCGCCGGCAAAGGCATAGGCGGTCACGACCTCCGGACTCGTCAGGAAAGACATCGTCTCGTTGAGCCCATCGTTCCGCCCGGGGAAGTTGCGGTTGAAGGAACTCACGATCGAATCAACGCGACCCTTGACCGCGTCCGCGCGCTTCCACTGGCCGATACAGGGCCCGCACGCGTTCGCCAGCACGGTGGCGCCCATTTGCTCAAAGGTCTCCATGAACCCGTCTCGCTTCATCGTGTGGAAGATCCGCTCCGAGCCCGGCGTCACGAGGAACGCCGTTTTGGCCTTGAGCCCGGCCTTCAGGCCTTGCCGCGCGACATGCGCCGCTCGGCTGATGTCTTCATACGACGAATTCGTGCAGCTTCCGACCAAGGCCGCTTTGAGTTGGACCGGATAGCCCTTTTCCTTGGCTTCAGCCGCCATCTTGGAAATCGGCCTGGCCAAATCCGGTGTATGCGGGCCAACCACGTGCGGTTCCAGCTTCGACAGATCAATCTCCACAATCTGGTCGAAATATTTCTCTGGTGATTGCAGGACCTCCGGATCAGCGACCAGCAGCTCGCGGTTCGCTTCAGCCAGCTTGGCAATGTCCGCGCGGTCGGTGATATTGAGGTAGGCCACCATCTTCTGGTCGAAGGGGAAGATCGAGGTCGTGGCACCCAGCTCGGCGCCCATGTTCGTGATCGTGCCCTTGCCGGTGCAACTGATCGTTTCGGCGCCGGGCCCGAAATACTCCACAATCTTGTTGGTGCCCCCTTTGACGGTCAACAGACCGCAGATGTAAAGGATCACGTCTTTCGCTGAGGCCCATCCGCTCAGCTTACCGGTGAGTCTGATGCCGATCAGCTTGGGGTGCAGGACTTCCCAGGGCAACCCTGCCATCACCTCGCCGGCATCAGCCCCTCCGACTCCGATGGCCAACATGCCGAGACCGCCGCCGTTCGGCGTATGCGAATCCGTCCCGATGATCAGCGCGCCCGGGAAGGCATAATTCTCCAACACCACCTGATGGATGATCCCGGCTCCCGGCTTCCAGAACCCGATCCCATATTTCTTGGCCGAGGAGGCCAGGAAGTTATAGACCTCCCGGTTCTCGTCCATGGCCCGCAGCAGGTCCTTCTCGGACCCGATTTCGGCGCGGATCAGATGGTCGCAATGGATCGTGCTGGGCACGGCCACTTTTTTCTTCCCAGCCTGCATGAACTGCAGTATGGCCATTTGCGCCGTCGCGTCCTGCATGGCCACCCGATCGGGACGCAGCGCCAGTATGGCTTTGCCCCGCTCCCAGACCTGGCTGTCGAAATTGTCCACGTGCGAGACGAGGATCTTTTCGGTCAGGGTGAGGGGACGACCGAACTTCTTGCGCGCCTTCTCGATGACGCCCGGCATCTTGGCATAGAGTTGTCTGGCTATTTCGAGCGACATATCTACTCCGTAGCTATCAGCTAACAGCTATCAGCTATTAGCTATTTAAGCGGTGGCACTTCTCTCCGTTTCGGCACAGCATAGTTGACGAGGTAATCAAAGAGGCGAATGAGACGGCT
>JAHWYE010000119.1 GCA_020028195.1 Nitrospirota bacterium | reverse complement strand
ATCAGCTTGTCCGATCGCGGGACCCGCTCGGCGCTGAGCACGATCGCCGTCTTCAGGGCGATCCGCTGGAACTCCTCGAGCGTGATCTGCGACGCCGGTGGTGGGATCGGACGCCCGGCCGCCGTGGATGCCGGGGGGGTGGTTGTCGGCTGTGTCTGGTTCTCCTGCGTCACGCGTGCGTCTCCTTGTGAGTTGGTGTTGTCAATTCTGGGGGAGAGAAGCTTGCCCTTGACGATCTGCGTGCCGGGGGGCAGGCCATCCCACGTGAAATCGCCAGCCAGCAATGGCTTTGAAAAATTCAACATCAGCCCGAGTTGCTGCTTCATCTCCTCAGCCGTCTGTGGCATGTAGGGATAGACCAGGACGCAGAGGAATCGTAGCGCCTTGGCCACCGTATTGAGGACGGTATCGAGTTTGGGCCTGTCCTCAGGTCGTTTCGCCAAATCCCATGGTGCGCTTTTGTCAATGTACTCATCGCATCTTGAGATAAGCTCCCAGATGATTTGAAGGTTTTCTTTGAAAAGGAGGGAGGAGCTGAAGCCTCCCTCAACTGCCTGAAGGAGCTTCTCTGCGACATCTCGAATGTTTTCTTCCATTTTTGGAATGGCAGGAGAGCCTGTTTCCGGAATGGCGCCGTGACAATATTTTTCGATCATCGCCAGGGTCCGATTGAGCAGGTTGCCCAGTCCGTTGGCTAGATCACTATTGATACGACCGATCAGGGCCTCACTTGAAAAATCGCCGTCGTGGCCGAATGGGACTTCGCGCAAAAGGAAATAGCGAAAGGCGTCCGCTCCGAATTGGTCAATCATCGCGTTCGGGTCCACCACGTTCCCTCGGCTTTTGGACATCTTCTCGCCGTTCACGGTCCACCACCCATGGGCAAAAATGGTATGTGGGAGGGCAAGCTCCAAGGCCATGAGTATCGTGGACCAGTACACGGCATGGGTTGTCAGAATGTCCTTGCCGACGAGGTGAATAGTGGCCGGCCAGTATTGGCCAAAAGCGGGGGCCGGGGTGAGGTACTCCAGGGCGGAGATGTAGTTGACCAAGGCGTCGAACCAGACATAAGTTACATAATTGTGGTCAAAGGGCAGCTCGATTCCCCACGACAGCCGTGTCTTCGGCCGTGAGATCGAGAGATCGCCGAGCTTTTGCGACTGCAAAAACCCGAGCACTTCGTTGCGCCGTTGCTCGGGCCGGATGAACTCCGGATTTTGCGTAATGTAATCCAGGAGGCGTCCTTGGTATTGGCCCATCCTGAAGAAGTAGTTGCTCTCGCTTAGCCGATCGACCGGACGCTTGCAGTCCGGGCAGAGCCCGTCGGTGACATCCTTCTCTGTCCAGAACCGCTCGTCGAAGGTGCAGTACCAACCGGTATAGTCGGCCTTGTAGATTAGCTTCTTGTCATATAGTTCTTGAAGTTTTGCCTGAACTATTTCTTTATGGCTGGGGTGGGAAGTTCGAATAAAGGCATTGTTCGAAATATTCAGCCGCTTCCAAAGACTCTGAAACTTCGGGGCAAGTTGGTCGCAGTAGCTTTGGGGATCGATACCCGCCTTCTGCGCAGCCTGTTGGACCTTCTGGCCGTGTTCGTCCAGGCCGGTCAGGAAGAAGACGTCATCCCCGGACAGTCGCCTGCAGCGCGCCAGCACGTCAGCTGCAATGGTGGTATAGGCATGCCCGATATGCGGGACATCGTTGACGTAGTAGATCGGGGTCGTGATGTAAAACGTTTTGCTCATCGGCAATCGGATAAAAGATAACAGGTCGCTTGCACGGAAAACTAGGTGGAATGGGCTTGGGCTGGGACGGAAAGAGCGTCTCGCAGGCGCAACAGGGCCGTCTCCAGCGCCATCTGGAGGTTCAGGTTTCGCGTGGCGCTTCGCTGCAGTGCCTCGATGTCCTCCAGCAGGTCCAACAGCCCATCAAGCGGCATGTTTCTGACTGTTTCCTTCAGCATGGAAAGCTGGTCGAGGTTCAGCAGGCTGTCCGGGTCAGCGCCAATGCGGACCAGGACCAGATCCCGGACCCATCGGGCGATCCACTCGAGGGCTTCGGTCGCGCGGTCCGCTCTGGCAAGGGTCTCGGCCGCGGTCAACAGTGTGGTGACTGACTCAAGAGACCTGGCTGAGGCGAGGCTGCTGAACTCCTCCTGTTGCGCTCGGGCCGCTCCAAGATCGGTCTGGAGTGCGTGACCGATTCGGGCCTCAGTCACGACCGCCAAAAAGCGGGCGTCGTCTGGCGGAATTTCCCGCTTCAGAATCAGTGCAGCCTCCACCTGGGTTCTGGCCGGGGCGGCGAAGCGCAGACCCTGGCACCGGGACCTGACCGTAGCCGGCAACGCAAAGGGCCTGCTGGTGACAAGCAGAAACAGGCTATGAGCCGGGGGTTCTTCGAGGGTTTTGAGCAGAGCGTTGGCCGCTCCCAAGGTCAGCCGATCCGCCTCATCAATGATGCAGACCTTTCGACGGCCGATCAAGGGCCTGTAGATGATCTGAGACTCGAGTTCCCGGATCTGCTCGATCTTGATTTGGGGGTTGGTCTGTTCCTGGTCCGGTTCGATCAGCAGGAAGTCCGGGTGGGTACGAGCTTCGATCTGATGACAGGACCGGCAGGTTCCACAGGCGTCGGGACCGTCCGGATCGTAGTCGGTGTCGCAGTTGATCGCTTGCGCGAATCGGACCGCCGCCAGCCGCTTGCCGATGCCATCCTCTCCGTAGAACAGATACGCATGCGCCACGCGATCGTGGAGCATTGCCGCTCGTAAGATGGACTTGGGCCGTTCGTGTCCGATGAGGTCGCGGAAAGGCATGTCAAGTTGATGACTTTCTGACTTTTGACTTTCGACGGGCTTGAAGAAACCGTCTGGCGATGGCGGCCACGTCCGCAGCAATAGTCTCCGGATCAGCACGTCCGTCAACCACTCTGATCCGGCGCCGCTGTCGGGCTGCCAGTTCCAGGAACCCCTGACGGACTCGCTCGTGAAAACGTCGCGACTCCCGATCCAACCGGTTCTGCTCCGTCTCGTGTCGCTGCCGCCGTGCGAGGCCAAGAGGCACAGGGACATCGAAGAGCAGGGTCAGGTCTGGGGTCAGTCCACTGGTCGTGAATCGGTTCAGCGTGCGAAGGAATTGAACGTCCAGCCCGCGGGCGTAGCCTTGATAGGCGAGGGTGGAGTCCGAAAAGCGGTCGCACAACACCACCGCTCCTTCTTTGAGGGCCGGCTGGATGACATGGGCTACATGTTGGCTGCGGCAGGCCAGGATCAGGAAGGCCTCGCACTCCGGCGCGATCAGTTCGACCGCGGGGCTTAGGATGAGTTCCCGTATCCGCTCGGCAAAAGGGGTTCCCCCTGGTTCCCTGGTCTCCACCACGCGGTGGCCGTCCTCACGAAGGAGCTTCGCCAACCTGACAAGCTGGGTCGTTTTGCCGCTTCCTTCGATCCCTTCGAAGGTGATCAGGACGCCCTTGCCCCCCCTCGGTTTTCCTCCCATTTTCTACTCCGGAACCCACCTGAACTGTGGCAGCGATAGTAGTCCAAGTGTTTGAAAATAGCAATAAAAGGCTTGCGGCACCCTGGTAAAGCTTGTATCATAACCAATTGAGGAGCGCCCCCGGTGAAAACCCTCAGAGCCTCGCTAAAACGGTATTTTCTCACAGGGTTACTGGTCATTACCCCGATCTGGGGCACGGTGCTGATCCTCAAGACGCTCTTTGTCACGGTGGACAGCATCTTGGGGGACATGTTGGCGAGGGTCTTCACCCCAGGCTATTACGTACCAGGGCTCGGCATCCTGACCTTAGTCCTGCTGATTTTCGTCACCGGCCTCCTGGCTGCGAATTTCATCGGAGGACAGATCGTGAGACTCTGGGAAGAGTTTCTCCACCGGGTGCCGGTGGTCCGCGGCATCTACTCGACACTGAAATCCATGATGGACATCCTGTCCTTTACGGAGCGGGAAAAATACAATCGCGTGGTCCTCATCCAGTTCCCCAAGAACGGACACTATTGCTTCGCGTTTGTGACCGGCGTGACCCGTGGAGAGATTCAGGACATCTCGCCCGATCCGCTTGTGAACGTCTATGTGCCGACCTCGCCAAATCCCACGTCCGGGTATTTTTTGTTGGTTCCCGAAAAGGAAGTGGTGCCGCTGGACATGAGTGTGGAAGAGGCCATGAAGCTGATCGTCTCCGGTGGCTTGTACACACCAGCACAGCCGATGAAAACTGCTGTCGGCACTCAGTCAGCGAAGGCGAAAGCCCGGGCGACTGATCTGGAGGTTCCGATTGCATGACTGTGAAGCGTGGGCACCAGCGCACCGGTGACTCCGCAGCCGGAGCTGCGAAGCAGATGGAGGGCCGGATCAAGGCTCTTGGGGCAATCGTCATGGCGGCCGGCTTGGGCAACCGGATGCGCTCCAAGCTAGTCAAAGTGCTCCATCCGGTCGCCGGCCGCCCGATGGTGCTCTATGGCGTCGAGCTGGCGGAACGGCTCGCCGGTGAAGGGATGGCAGTCGTCATAGGTTACCAGGGAGAGCAGGTGAAAGCCCTGCTCGAGGCACACGGCGCTTCAACCACTAGGACTCCCCGCACCTTCATCGTCGAACAGAAAGAGCAGCTTGGGACAGGCCATGCGGTGATGCAGGCCCGAGCAGTCTTTCTACGAGAATGGGGCGGTCCTGCTGAGCGGTACGTGATTCTCAACGGGGACACGCCGCTGCTCAGGGAATCCACCGTTCGGGAACTTGTCAGGCTGCATGAACGTGAAGGAGCGACCGTGACGCTGCTGACCACTGTCCTGGAAGAGCCGACTGGATACGGACGTGTCGTGCGTAAGCAGGGTGGTGAGGGTGGTGGACGGCAGGGTGAGACAGTGCTCCGAATCGTGGAGGATCGTGACGCGACCGACACCGAGTCTGGCATCCAGGAAATCAATGTTGGAACCTATGTCGTGGATGGTCCGTTCCTGTTCGAGGCATTGGAGAAGCTCAAGCCCCATAACGCGCAGAGGGAATATTATCTGACCGATATCGTGGCGCTGGCCGTGAAGCGAGGGCTCCGAGTTGTGGCGATGGCAACCCGGGATGCGGAGGAAGGGTTGGGCATTAATACCCGCGAACAGCTTGCGACGGCGGAGCGGGTCGTTCGGCAACAGATCTGTGCCCGCTGGATGCAGGCAGGGGTGACCCTGCAGGACCCGGCCACGACCTGGATCGACGCGGACGTGAAGATCGGGCAGGATACGGTCCTGCATCCGCATGTGACGCTTGAAGGACAGACGATCATTGGCGAGGGCTGCGTGATCCGGTCCCACACTCGGGTCAGCGACAGCAGGCTCGGTCATCGAGTCACGGTCCTCGACTGTTGTGTGATTCGGGACGCTCATCTCGAGGACGACACAGTGATCGGGCCCTTCGCACATCTGCGGCCTGGGGTGGTACTGCGCCGTTCGGCCAAAGTCGGCAATTTCGTGGAGATGAAGAAAACCGAATTGGGCGAGGGATCCAAGGCAAATCATTTGAGTTATCTCGGTGATACCCGGATCGGCAAGGGGGTGAACATCGGCGCCGGCACGATTACCTGCAACTACGATGGGTCTCGCAAACATGCGACCGTCATCGAGGACGAGGTGTTTGTCGGGAGCGATACGCAGTTGATCGCGCCGGTCACAGTGGGGCGAGGGGCTGTGATAGCGGCGGGCTCGACGGTGACGGAGAATGTGCCGGCGGATGCGCTCGCGATTGCGAGGGCCTTGCAAGTGAATAGTCCGGGGTGGGCCGCCCGCCGGCGCGCGTTACCTCCAGCGGGT
>JAHWYE010000118.1 GCA_020028195.1 Nitrospirota bacterium | reverse complement strand
ATCCTCGATAAAGGAGATCCCTTTCCCTTTGAAGGTCCGGGCCAGCAGCACAGTCGGTTTTCGCTGCGTGCGAGCGGCCTCTTCAAACGCCGCCAACAGCGCGGCCTGATCGTGGCCGTCCACCACGAGGGTATGCCATCCGAATCCGGCCCAGCGTGCGCGATAGCTTTCCATGTCGTGCTGCAACATGGTGGGATCGCTTTGTCCCAGACGATTCACGTCCACGATGGCGCAGAGATTATCCAGCGCATAGTACCGCGCCAGCTCCACCGCTTCCCATACCGAGCCCTCCACCGATTCGCCGTCACCCAACAAGACGTAGGTGCGATAGCCGGAGCGATCCACGTTCTTGGCGTTCAAGGCCATGCCGACTCCCGCCGCCAAGCCTTGACCGAGCGAGCCGGTGGCCACATCCACAAATGAGAGTCGCGGCGTCGGGTGCCCTTCCAGGTCCGAGGCCAACGTGCGCAGTTTGAGCAGGTCTTTCTTGTCGAACAAGCCAGCCTCAGCCCAGGCCGCGTAGAGAAGCGGCGCCGCGTGGCCTTTCGACAGAATGAAGCGATCGTTGTTGGGATGCTTGGGACATTACGGAAAAGAACAGCGTCGCCACAATGTCGGCGGCGGAACAGCAACTGGACGGATGCCCGCTCCCAGCCTCCGTCGTGGCGCGGACGCTCTCGATCCGAAGATGTGTGGCTTTGTTCTGGATTGCAGTGATCAGTGCTGGGTCCGCAATGTTTCGGGACATCTCATCTCCTATCGTTCCAATCCAATACCGCCCGTCCGGAATGCTCCCACGTGTGCGCAGCCTAACAAACAGGGCACTGGCGAGTCAATTCAGTCTTGTGCAAGAAAACTTGCTGTGTACGAGATGGCTTAGGGCGTGAATGGCCCACTCTCGGGGGGCTGAGGCACTGGCATGGAGGGTGCTGGGCGATCGCCTTCTCGCCTTAAGAGAAAGAGCGTCTTTTTTGGAAGAACCGGTAGAGTAGGTATGCATCAATCGCCACGACCGTTGCCAGGACGCTATAGGCGTCAGGGCTAGGGACGAGTTTGAGTTCGACGAGGACTCTGGACATGCCAAAACCCACGACCACCGCGTCAAAGCTCATGCACAGCCTTCTGAAGACTTCAGGATCCATCCGACTAATGAGGTAGGTCCCCAGAGGAATTCCGACGAGCACGCTCGGCACGATGTAGGGAAGGAGCTGCGCGCTGTCCATGCTATACAGCCCTAAGAAATAGTAGGCGACCGCGGTCAAGGTTGATTCGGCCACTCGGATGAGGCTCAACGCCGCCCTGAACTGCTGTTTGGCATAGCCTTGATTGTTGAAGAGGAGCGCGAGAGGAGGACCGGAGATGGTGGTCACAGAATAGAGCGTGCCGATCCCCATCCCGAACGGTACCCCGACCAGTTTCTCTGCACGAATCGGCTTTCTGACGCCGGCCGCTTGAAGAAGGATGAAGGGGAGCAGCACGAAATATGTGAAGAACTTGAGCCACGCGGGCTGAACCATGAAGAGCACGTAGCTGCCGATCATGACGCCCGGGAGCACGCCCAGTAATATGGGCAACACTCGTTTCCATATGTGCGGCACACTCTGTCGATTGATCAGCAAGACGTATCCGTTAATGACCACCTCGACCATGACCAACGCCGGATTCAAGATCCGATTCGTGTAAAACAGCAGCGCCACAGGAACGGTGAGGGAGGAAAACCCGTACCCTAACGCCCCGTTGACTGTCGCGGCGAATAAGGTGATCAATACGAGAATGGTGAGATCCATGTTCATCCTTTGCGATGACCCGACGCGAAATCACTGAGTGTATAGTTGTCGAGGATGTCCGCAATGGCATTGCGGACTCCCCCCATAAGATTCTGGATCGGGCAACTTTCCTTGTTAACGTAGGGGCAATCGCTGCATTTTTGATAGGCGGTTTTGCTGACGCATCCGATCGGCGCCAGAGGACCGTCCAAAATGCGGATCACCTGGCCAAGAGTGATCTCATCAGGCGGTTTGATCAGGCTGTAGCCACCGCTGACACCACGTCGGCTGGCGAGGAGGCCCGCATTCTTGAGTGCCAGCAAGATCTGCTCAAGGAACTCAATCGGGATGTGTTGTCGTTTGGCAATTTGGTGCCGCTGTAAGAGAGTCCGACCGTACTGGCCGGTCAACTCTATGAGCGCGCGGAGCGCGTACTCGCTCTTTTTTGAGAACTTCATGGCATTGGGCTCTATACTAAACTGAATGACTAAACTTTTATCACAATAGCCCGACCAGCCTGCTTCCGTCAAGTTCCAAAAGCATGATCACTGTCAACCATTCCTGTTTCGATGGGCTCCTTGTGAGGAAGCCATTGCTTGACGAGCGCCCCGTTTTCTTGTTAGGTTGGCACCGCTTCTGAGAGGGTTGTCTCTCTCAGGAATGTTCCTGTTTCGCCGTCTGCCTGGCTCCAGACACCGACCCGCGGCAAGCGGAAGGATGCCCCGTGACCTTTCAGGAGCTGATCCTCTCCCTGCACCGCTATTGGGCCAACCAGGGCTGCGTTCTTCATCAACCTTATGATCTCGAGATGGGAGCCGGCACGTTCCATCCGGCGACCTTTTTGCGAGCACTCGGTCCGGAGCCCTGGGGGGCGGCCTATCCGCAGCCCTGCCGTCGTCCCACTGATGGCCGCTACGGCGAAAACCCTAATCGGCTCCAACACTATTACCAGTACCAGGTCGTGCTCAAGCCCTCACCGGACAATATCCAGTCGCTGTATCTTGGTAGCCTGGCCCATCTAGGCATCAATCCCAAACAGCACGACATTCGGTTTATCCAAGATGATTGGGAATCGCCGACGCTGGGCGCCTGGGGCCTCGGATGGGAGGTGCGATTGGACGGGATGGAGATCACCCAGTTCACCTACTTCCAGGAGATCGGGGGAATTGAACTCAACCCGATCACAGTTGAGCTCACCTATGGCACGGAGCGTATCGCGATGTACCTGCAAGAGGTGGACAGCGTCTTCGACCTGGCCTGGTCTGATACGATTGCCTATGGGGACATTCATCACGAGACGGAAGTCCAGTGTTCGAAATACAACTTTGAGGAAGCGGATATCAGCATGCTGACCGCCACCTTCCAAGCCTTCGAGTCGGAATGCAAACGACTGCTTGCCAGGGGGTTGACTGTACCGGCCTATGATTACTGCATCAAGACGTCCCACTTGTTCAATCTCCTGGATGCGCGTGGCGCGATCAGCGTAGCCGAGCGGACTGAGTACATTGCCCGTGTCCGGGCCTTAGCCCGTCAGTGCGCAGAGAACTATCTGAGCGAACGCCAGACCCAAGGGTTTCCCTTGCTGAAACCACAGGGCCAATCGAGGAGCAAGCCGAAAGGCAAAGCCCTCGTGAAGTCGTAACGCCCGTCACATGGTGCATCCCAAGAAAAAACCTCTGGCGTACCCTTCCGTGGCGGGTGAACCGCCACCAGCAGAACTCCTCCTCGAAATCGGGACAGAGGAACTGCCGTATCAGTTCATCCCACCGGCCCTCCGTGCCTTAGGGGACTCGGCCGCACAGCTCCTGAAAGAGTATCGCCTATCGCACGGAGCGGTGCGCGCGCTTGGAACCCCGCGACGCCTTGTGTTGGTGATCGCCTCACTGGCAAGCCGCCAGACTGTGACGGTCAAGGAGACCATGGGGCCATCCAAATCCCATTCGTTCGATACGGCCGGCCAGCCGACGAAGGCGGCAATCGGGTTTGCAGGCTCGCAGAGTGTGGCCGTGAAAGACCTGGAAATTCGACAGACCCCAAAGGGCGAATACGTCTTTGCGGTCAAACGAGAACCCGGGTACCCCACTCACAAACTTCTGTCCGATATCTTGCCGTCGTTGATTGAGCAACTCTCCTTTCCGAAGTCCATGCGCTGGAATGAGAGTGGCATGAGATTCGCTCGTCCTGTTCGCTGGCTGCTGGCGCTCTACGGTGGGAAGGTCGTGAAATTCCAAGTGGGTGGGGTCCAGGCCGACGACCGGACCTGGGGCCACCGTTTTCTCGCATTCGACAAATCAAAGACAAACCAATGGGTTCGTGTGAATGATTTCATGTCTTACGTGAAGGTCTTGGAACGTCACGGTGTGATTCCTGATCAGGAGCAACGGCGGACGATGATTCTCTCCCAACTAACCCGCCTGACCCACTCGGTGCGCGGCGATCTGCACCGGGATGACGATCTGTTAGAACAGGCTATTTATACCGTGGAATATCCGCATGCGATTCTCGGAACTTTTGACCCCCAGTACCTCACTTTGCCCAAAGCGATCCTCATGAGCGCGATGAAGGAACATCAGGGGTTTTTCTCCGTCATGCGTCGAGAAGGGTCCTTGTTACCCAAGTTCATCTCAGTGACCAACATGAAGCTGGAGGACATGCGGTTGATTCGAGAAGGCAATGAACGGGTGCTTGTGGCCCGCTTGGCGGATGCCAAGTTTTTCTTCGAAGAAGATCGAAGGATCAAACTGGCGGAACGAGTCGAAAAACTGAAGGGCGTGATCTTCCACCAGAAGGTGGGCACACAGCACCAAAGGACGAACCGCATTGTCCTGCTGTCCACCAAATTCGCAGGTATGTTAGGAGGCGATCAACTGATCACGACCTGTCGTCGCGCCGCTGAGTTGAGCAAGGCCGACTTGCTGACCGGGATTGTCGGGGAATTCCCGAGCCTCCAGGGAGAGATGGGAGGGGAATATGCTCGCCATGATGGGGAATCCGAAGCGGTGAGCCTGGCCATCGCGGAACAGTACTTGCCGCGCGCGATGGAAGGCGAATTGCCTAAGACTCTCGAGGGGAAAATCCTCTCACTGGCCGATCGGGTGGACACGATTGTGGCATTTTTCCATGTTGGTGTGGTGCCGACCGGCTCAGAAGATCCCTTCGGGTTGAGACGACATGCGTCCGCTGTCGTTCGGATCCTCGTTGAGGGAAACCTGTGGCTGAATCTGAGCGAGGCGGTGAGGCACGCGAAAGAACTGGTACAAGCCCAAGGTCTCTCAGCCGTACCTCATTCGAAAGGTAGCAGTGAGCCGCTGGATTTCATCGCCGAACGACTCCGGCACTACGGGCGGACGGTGCATGGCTTACGGGACGATGTCATGGAGTCAGTGCTGAAGCTTGCAACCAAAAGGCCTTTTGTCTTATCGGATCTTCTTTCACGGATGAAGGCGCTGCAGGCGATTACCGCGAGGCCGGAGTTCGACCCTCTCATGGTTGGATTCAAACGAGCGCACCGTCTGGTCCAGAAAGAAAAATGGTCTCGTGATGTCATTAACCCTGAACTTGTTCAGCATCCTGTGGAAAAAGAACTCATCAATGTCTTGAGCGAGGTTGAGCCACGCGTTCAGACTATGATGGCCAAGAGCGAGTATGCCAAGGCCCTGGAAGAGCTGGTTCGATTGAAACCGGTGATCGATCAGTTCTTCGTCGGAGTGTTGGTGAATGCCGACAATCCGGCGCTCAGAGAGAATCGACTGTCGATGCTCTACAAGGTGGATGTTCTCTTTCGGCAGTTCGCCGATTTTTCTCACATCGTGGTCCAAGGGACCTGATAGGGTGACGCCACGGTACCCACTTCGAACGAAGACCGAGCGATTGCATCCGAGCCAGTTGGCCAAGACCATTGGAGAGACCAGAAAGTGAGACGGCTCCGCCGCTATAGTTATGCTGTGACGGCTGCGATGATCGGGCTGTGCAACGCGGTGTTCCTGCTGGGGCTTTGGAGCAGCGGGGTGAACCTGGACAGCTTGATCCGGATCCCGGATCCCTTCAACCCGGCGAGGGATATCTGCTTGCGTCTGATCTGGCACAGGGTCGCCGGACTGAAAGAGCCCATCCGGCTCTGCTCCGAGTGGATCAACCTGTCTGATCCCTCAGGAGAAACACACAAGTTTCAAACGGATACCCAGGTCGTTCAACGGGCCGACGGGAAACTGTATTTCGAGCACGGCGCACGCGTGGACTACCGGTTTTTCCTGTTTGGCGCCTTTGTGGTGGCGGTGATCGTACTGGGAGTCTCGCTGAAACGGTATTTGATCGCACGCTACCGTGAGCGACTCGGCATCTCGAGCAGCACCATATCATCCGTCACGTAGTGTCATCATCACTCAATCATAGAGAGGGTGGGCGTGGGCACCAATAAATACGTCTATTACTTCGGAGACGGGAAGGCCGAAGGGTCCGGCGAGATGAAAAACCTCCTCGGCGGAAAGGGAGCCGGGTTGGCGGAGATGACCAATCTCAAGATTTCCGTGCCTCCCGGCTTCACGATCACTACTGAAGCTTGCGTGGGATACTATCGCCAGAAGAGAGCCTTTCCGAGGGGCATGTGGGATCAGGCGCTGGAGAGTTTGAAGAAGGTGGAGCGCTCCATGGGCACCCGCTTTG
>JAHWYE010000117.1 GCA_020028195.1 Nitrospirota bacterium | reverse complement strand
CTCTTTAGCGGGGTATTGGACAGGCCAAAGTAGGACCACACGGGAAAATGCCTCTTCGCCCAATACCATATATGTAGCTTTGAACTTATCCCTCAGGCCAACGGGTATCCGTCCGACGCTTGGCGGCTCATTACGATGCAGTTTCTAAAGGAACGTTTGAGGCAACTCACTGTGTTGAAAACACAACACTTGTCGATCATTTGAGACGGTAACACAGTGCTTTATCGGGATTGTAATTAAAGTTCCTTGTTTTTCAATGACTTGGATGGACAGTTCCTAGGCCTGAAGATTGCTCTCTTCTACTCCTTGCTAAGAAAAAAGGAAGGTAACCGATCCATGAAGAAATCTCTTGTACTGATGAGCTTTCTGCTTCTCCTCGCAGGGTGTCAAGCCTCCAAGCCGATCGAGAGATCAGCAGGCTTGGATAACGCCATGTTTATGAATTTGTGGGGCACCTATAGTCAGTGCCAATCAAGCACGGACCTTGATGCGATGCGAGGGATCGTCCAGCAATTGAACCAAGCGGCTAAAGTCCCGAAAATTGGGAATGGATTTGTCCTTCCTCTACCGGAACGGTTCGAACGCCTCGTGTCAAAACCCACTCCGCGCCTTGCGGTTGACCCGATCGCCATGGCCACAGCCTGTACACTTTATACTGGGCAAGTGGCCCTGAATACCGGTCGAAACGATGTGGCGGCCGACTTGTTTCTCTCCGTCATCCAGAGCCAACCGGAAGCCGAGTCCACCTATTATGCGGACCAAGCCCGCCTTGGACTAACTCAGCTAGGCGCTGGCCCGCACGTTTCGATCAAACCCTTGCCTCAGATCATTTCGGACTAACCGTTCCAGCTTCAAGCCCTCCTCCCGCGACCCGTCGATAGAGATCCGCGTAGGACCGCGCCGACCGGGCCCAGGAGGTATCGGTGCGCATCCCCGCCTCGATGAGAGATCTCCACTCATTCCGGTTTTCATAGACATGGAGAGCCAGCAGGACTGCCGTTAGCAGTGCCTCTGGGGTAGCCTCGTCGAAGGCGAACCCTGTTGCGCGGCCCTCCCGGACTGCTGAGGGGGAATAGGGCACAATGGTGTCAGCAAGGCCGCCGGTTCGGCGCACGATCGGCACGGTCCCGTACCGGAGGCTGTAGAGTTGGCTCAACCCACAAGGTTCGTATCGCGACGGCATCAGGAACATATCGGCTCCAGCCTCAATTCGATGGGCTAGATCCTCGTCGAACCCGATCCGAAGTCCAATCTTCTCAGGATAGCGTGCCTGGAAAGACCGGAATCGTGCTTCGTCGGACGGATCGCCGGTCCCCAGAATCGTTATGTGAAGATCAAGTTCCATCAGTTCGAGCAGAATGTCGGCCACCAAGTCCACCCCCTTCTGAGCGGTGAGCCGTGACACCATCGCCAGTAACGGAACGTCCCGCACCGGAAGCTTCATCTCGCGCTGCAATTCGGTCTTACAGACCCGCTTGCCTGTGAGGTCCGAAACCGAATACCGAGCAGGTAAGACCGGATCAGTAGCGGGATTCCAGACCTCGACGTCAATGCCATTCACGATCCCGACAAGTCGGTCTCGCTGTTCCCTGATGACCCCCTCGAGCCCGAAGCCGAACTCTGCTGTTTGGATCTCGCGACTATACGTCGGGCTCACAGTCGTCAGAAAGTCGGCAAACGCCAGCCCGCCTTTGAGCAGGTTCAGAGAACCAAAGAACTCCAGCGTGGTAGGCGTAAACAGTTCTGGCCCTAACCCAGTCTTCGGATAGACCTTGGCGGGGAAGATTCCCTGATAGCCGAGATTGTGCACTGTCAGCAGACTCCTGAGACCACGAACCTCAGGACGCCCTGCATAGAGCGTCCTGAGGTACACGGGACAGAGCGCAGTCTGCCAATCGTGGGCATGAAGCAGGGTCGGGGGGGAGGCAGAAGTCTTACCGAGCAACACCAGGAGTTCCATTACCGCTCGGCAGAAGAAGGCAAACCGTTCTAAATTGTCCGGATAGTCAATGCCGGACTCCTGATAGAGACCTTGTCTGTCGAAATAGGGATCATAGCGAACTGCCAGGACCGAAACCTGACAGTCAGGTGGAGCCTGAGGGCAAGACAGGTCCCCCTGCTCAATAACAGCCTTTACCGGTCCGGACGCAGTTGGTACGGTGAGGCGCTTCCATTCCTTGAACCCATGTGCTGCTCCGTCAATCGTGCCATACCGCGGAATGACCAGCCACACCCGATGGCCCAGTCGAGCAAGCTCCAGCGGAAGCGCTCCAGCCACATCGGCCAGCCCGCCGGTCTTGGCAAACGGGGTCGCCTCCGGTGAAACGAATAGGACTTTAAGGGAAGGTGCATCTTTCGAGGGGCGGTCAATGGGCGAAGCAGACATGACAACTCTAAGGAGACGAAAGGGGCTCCTTCTCCAATCGAGTTTTAAACTGGGCCTCCCTCTCCCAGAGCTTACCGATCGCATGGATTCTTTCAGAAGGCATCTGCTCTCGGTACACCAGCCGGTCCTCCAGGAACCCCAGCAACTCTCCCCGATCTGCATAGCCCAGAAAATTGGCTTCCCCTGAGACAAACGAGGAATCCCAGCCAGGCGGGGCCTCTCCCAGCGGCACCAGAAACCGTGGGACATAGTTTCCGTTTTCAACCCGAAAGAACTGCGTCAGCTCGTGATGCTGATAGGTTGGCGGACCCCAGGTTTCAAGAAATGCCGTGCTGGTGAGCGCATGGAGCCGGATTTCATCCCGCTGAATACGGGTTTTCTGCTCTTCCGGTGAGGGCAGTGCCCCGCAGGCACAGACCAGCATCATGAGCACAGGCAATGCCGAAGCCAGCCTGACCGATAAGGGGCGGGCATTTCTCATTAGGTCTCGAAGGAGGTTGGATGTGAAGGGTTGCCGAACAAAGTCAGAGGTCACAGCAGCCGCTTGCTTCTCGGTGGCTCTGGCTTGACCGGCTGACAAATATCGCACTGGCACATCCGGCGCAGCAATGTATAGGAATAAATGCCGGTGGTGTGGCCATCGCTCCACTTGAATTGCAGGGCGTACCGGCCCACCGCTTCGATATCCTGAAGCATAATCAGGAGCGGGACATCATCCGGCTTGATCCGCAGCTCGCCGCTCCACTCATCGGTGCAGGCTGCGCAGGGGCAATGTTGCCGGAGGTAACGGACCGGATAGACGCCCTTGTGCCCATCAGTCCACTCGATCCCGAGCACTCCTTTATCGATCCAGTCCATGTCTTTGGGTTCAAGAACCGTTGTGCCCATCGCGCCATGAATCCTCTGGTTGAGCTGACTATGCAACGCGCACCGTGTGCGTACTATATCGCAGCCTTTCACAACTTCACAAGGATACCTGGGGCGATCTTGTCAACCCGTAGACTGGTTCCTTCCCCTCCGCCGCCAGGAAATCAACTGGCGGAAGGCGTTTCCCTGCCACGACTGTGACGTAGGACTCGATCGCCGCCTCTACCTCTGCCCGGACCTGGCCAGTGGCCCTCAAACGAGTAAGGAGAGAGGCCGGCAGATGCAGGGCTTGCTGCAAGAATGCGAGGCTCCCTGCCGACAACGGCAGACAGCGATCGGGACGGCGGCTGCCGCAAGGACTGCAGACCACCCCACCGGACACCGGGGAAAACTGCGCTCCCCTCACCTCTCTCCTCTCCCCCCAGGGGGAGAGGGGTGGGTGAGGGGCTGGGAATTCTTTGCCACAGGCGGCACAATGGTCGGTCACAGGCCGAAAGCCGGTCTGGCCAAGCAGCCGGATCTGGAACAACAACGTGGTGAGCAGGGGATCGTTGTTGTCTTGGAGTGAACGGAGGCCACCGGCCAGGGTCTCGAATATCCCAGGACTAGGGTCTCCCTCCGCGGTCACAGCGCTGACGAGATTGACCATGCGAGCCGCTGCGGACATGAGGGCGAGGTCCTCGCGAAGCTGGGGAAACGTCTCACGGATGTCCACCTGTGTGATGCGATAAAGTGGGTCATTGTGCTTTTCGAAGAGATTAAGGTCACAGTACACAAACGGCTCTAGGGCGCTGCCGAACCGGCTCTTGATTCGCCGCGCTCCACGGGCGACCCCGCGCAGTTTGCCATAGCGGAGGGTGTAAAACGTGACGATCCGGTCGGCCTCTCCCCACTTGCGGCTTTTCAGTGTGATCGCGGTTGATTTGAGCAGCGGCATGGCCAGGTTAGTAAGACCGCTTTGTGGCACACGACCCTACGGACACCTTGGGGCCGGAGAGTTCTGAAACATGCGTTTCAGCGTCTGCCAGCGTTCAAGTTCTGAAGGGGAACCCGCTTGGAATCCACCCTGGGTTTTGAGTTCCAGCTGGATGTATTCCTTGTACAGCGCGCACATCTCCTCATTCACCGAGTCAGGCGCCGGCTGCCGGTCCCGGCGCATGCCTGACGGCGCTGTCGAAGCCGGATCCGTCTCGCGCGGATCGGGTGGGACCTCCGGGTTCGTGCTCATCGTCCCGCTATGTTCCTCGAACGGCCGGCATCCTTCGCGCGGCTCGTTGGAAAAGACGTCTCCGGGGCAGATCCAGAGGGTTGTAGCCAAGATCACGAGACTGAGCATGCCGACCTCCTGGTTATGCGAACGTTGTACATTTAGGCAGTGCAACCATGAAACAAAACACCCTCATCATCGCAGGTGATCGAGAAGTGCGGTCGCCAGAGCAAGATAAATCGTGATGCCTGTGATGTCGTTGGCAGTGGTAACAAACGGTCCAGCCGCGACAGCCGGATCAACTCCCACCCGCTTCAGCGCAACCGGCATGATCGTGGCCATGCTGGTTGAGACCAGGAAAGCGATAAGGATCGAGGCGCCGACCACCATGCCCAGGAACCCCTGCCCATGCCACAGCAGCCCGGTGAGCGTCAGGAGCACGCCGCAGGCAAGCCCCAGGAGAAGCCCGATCCCGACTTCGCGAAAGAAGACCTTCCACACGTCTGTCAGCTCGATCCGCCCTGTCGCGAGTCCTCGAATAATGAGGGTCGAGGACTGCAGCCCCACGTTACCCCCCATGGCCGCAATGACCGGAATGAAACTGACGATGGCCACCACTTCCTGGATGGTATAGCGGAAATACCATAAGATTGCCCCCGAGAAGAGACTGCCGACCAGGTTGGTAAAGAGCCACGGCAGCCGACGGCGGGCCGCCTCCAGGCTGGAGGACTTCATCAACGTGTCCTCTTCGGTCGCGCCGGCCATCTTCAGCATGTCCTCGGTGGCCTCCTCGCGGATGACGTCCACCACGTCATCCACCGTGATGATGCCCACCAAGGTGTTGTCCTTCTCCACCACAGGGATCGCCAACAGATTGTAGCGGGCCACCTGTCGGGCCACTTCCTCCTGATCCATGTCCACCGACACGCTCATCACGTCCCGCGTCATGATGTTCTTCAGCGGCGTCTCTGGCGGCACCAACAGGAGCTGGCGAAGGGATAAGACCCCAACGAGGTGATCATCCTTGTCAGTCACATAGATGTAAAACACCATTTCCGCGTCGGTCGCGCGCTGCAGACGACGGATGGCCTCCTGGGCAGTGGTGTCCTCCGACAGCGAAAAGAACTCCGTGGTCATGATGCTGCCAGCCGAATCCTTGGGATACTTCAGCAGGTCGGCAATCTCGGTGGAGTCCTCTGATTTCATGAGCGTGAGGATCTCCTTGGCCTGTTCCTCTGGGAGCATGCCCAGGATGTCCGCCACGTCGTCTGGTCCGAGCTCTTTCAACAGCCACGCTACGTCCGGCGGAGGAAGATCCGAGAGCACGTGCTGGATACTGCCGGCATCCAGTTCGCTCAAGACCTGTCCCCGTTGGGCTTCTCCACGCACTAACTCGAAGACGGTCCGTTTTTCCTTCGGCGAGGAGAGGTGGGC
>JAHWYE010000116.1 GCA_020028195.1 Nitrospirota bacterium | reverse complement strand
GTCTTCCCGTCGCGATCCTGTTGGCCCACTGTCCCGTCATCCCCGCACTGCCCGCCCACGGCACGTTCTCCCTCAGATGATTTCTGCCACGTCATCCGGACTTGGCATTCCAAGACAAGCTCCCGCACCAGCACGCAGGAGCCCTAGGCTGTCCGGCGCCCACCGACAAACACTTCCTGGCCTTCAACACGCACCTCGTAGCTTCCGACACAATATCCGCCTCCGTCGGTTCCTTGTCCGTTGCGAACATCGAATGCCAGCTCATGCCAAGGGCAGGACACCACGTAGCCTTTGAGGCGTCCCTCGCCAAGCGGCCCTCCCTCGTGCGGGCAAACATTATAGATAGCGTAGAAGGAGCCCTCAACATTGAAGACGGCAATCGATTTGTCGTTGACGATGACGATCTTGGATTCACCGGGCGGGATTTCGTCGATCCGAGCCACCAGTTGAAATCCGTCCATGCTCTCCCACCCTTCCGTTTTGCCGGTATCCCTGGAACTGTGTCCCGACCCGAGTCACAATCGGAGCGTGAACCTTAACTCCATACCCGGCACCAGACCTTCTTGCCTGATGAATCCCGCCGGGGTTTGGATCACGTACCTGGCGTTCTCCGGAGGCGGACCATAGAGCGGACATGGGTCCTGAGGACAGGGATCGGCACCTTCCACCAGATAAACCACATGCCGGCTCTCGTCCACCCAAATCATATCGACTGGGATCTTAAAGCCTTTGGTGTGCCTTCGGTGGCGATCGGAGGTTTCAAAGATGTACAGCATCCCTGAATTGGGGGGCAATCCCTCCCTGAATGCCAGACCGAACAACAGCTTTTCCGGCGTATCCGCCACCTCCGCTTCTATTTCTCTTCCGTTTGGAAAGGTGACCACGATGATATCGGAGTCTTTCTGATTGGTGAGAAACAGGCTCCCGGCGACCAGAACGAGGGAAAGGACAATAAGTACAAACACGCGACTCTGCCTGGGCAACGACTTCCATGGCTCGAATCGACCCACAGATTCTCCCTTCGATCTTTTCTGATTGCTTCTCCTGCAATCTAGGCCCAATGACCCATACAGATCAAGCAGATAGGTCTTCTGAGCACCCCTTTCACTGTTGACTTGGAAAAGGAACAGAGTCTAAAATGACTGTGTTTCGCAAGACGACTATGGGAGTACATATTCGCTCTTGTCAATGCAATTTTGAAGGAAGCTGAATACAGGTTAGAAGGAGGCTAGGGTCATGGCTCTCTTAATCACCGATGAATGTATCTCCTGCGGGGCCTGCTTACCGGAATGTCCCAACGAGGCCATTTTCGAGACGCGGGGCGATGCGGAGGGTAAAGGGTATCACGTGGGTGATGGCCAGGGTGTCGGAGACAGCATCTACGTCATCACTCATGATCGCTGTACTGAGTGCGTCGGCCATTTCGACGAACCGCAATGCGCCGCTGTCTGTCCGGTTGATAACTGCTGTATCTCCGACCCTGCCTACCCTGAGACCACCGAGGTTCTCCTGGGGAAAGCCAGGACGCTCAATCCCGACAAACATATCGACGACGCCAAAGTATGGAGCGGCGTGAGGAACTAAGAGTCTTGATCATGTCCGCGTGACGGGTCACACGACCCCATCACACGAATGAGAAGCCCCGTCCTTATTCAGGATGGGGTTTCTTTTTTGTGGGCCAGAGAGCTCACCCAGCCTGAAGATCCACGAAAGACCCTAAGCCATGGATTTATCTGGACTTGGTGCTATAATGTTTCTGACGAATCCGTTGGCTCATTGAAATCCAGGCCAGGCTGAAATGGAAAATCTCTGGATTCTCATTCTTCTGACATGAGTAAGGAAGTTGCACCCATGCCCACAAGGTTGGCCTTGTTGATGGGTCTCTGTCTGAGTCTCCTCATCTCGGTGCCAGCGCCAGCCAGCACCGGCGACCTCTCTGGTGTGATTGAGGGTTTTATGGCAAAGCAATTTCCCAGAGCCCAAAGCCATTTTTGGGTGGTGAACGGAACTCAGTGGCAGGCTGAGAACGAAGTGGTGGTTGATCTCAATACGGTTGTGACAAACCGCGCCAGCCTTGCACCAACAGAAAGCCGATTTTTGTTACTGATCGTAGAGGGGAAACTGGCCGCAGCTCAGAATATTCCGCTCGATTCAGGCGTTGACTGCCAACCTGAGTCAGCTTGATCTTGAGCTCTCTAGGACTTGCCTCGTTCCAGAACTTCGACTCACAGAAAAAGGCCCCATCCGCCTTCACAGCGGGTGGGGCCTTCAGTGATTGACCTGACCAAACGCTCTTACCGCAGCGACCTAGCGTCCCAACGCTACAAACTTCCCCCCAATATGGGCTGGATGGAGGTGGCACTTGTACACGAACGTGCTCCCCGCGGCCTCGTAGAAGAGATCGCTCGTCGGAATACCGATGTATTTAGTCTCGCCCGGCTTGAGTACGAGTTTCACCTGCAACACGGTGGGCGCGGCAAATTCACGATCGGCTGTTAAGAAAAAACCATGCTCGGCCGATGAGTTATTCGTCACTTTGAGCACAACCGGCCGGCCGGTACGGCTCTTGAAGTCCACGACAGTTGTTGGCGGGTACCACACCTTCATGCTTCCGATTTCAATGGCAAACAATTCTCCATCGACCGTTAACTCCTTAAAAGGCGTACCGACAACGGACCCCGTTTCGAGGTCGCCAATCTCGACACCGCCCGCCTGGTGGGCGAACGAGGCCGACGCACCAGCCGAGATAAAGACAAGGCCGATAAATACGGACACGATCACCTTCCTCATGTTACCCATGGCCTCCCTCCTTAAAAGAAAGAAAAAAGTACTCTGCTTCGGGGTGGTTCCTCCCCGACGTTTTTTCTGGCTCTAGCTCAGCAACCGCTTGGTTGCCGCCCCTTATAGCACAGGACTTCGTGAGGAAGCAAGGCCGTTCTTTCACCACCATGACCTCCCTCTTTCAATCGACTAGCGATGACGGCCCAGCCTGTTATTGGCTTGTGGAGAGACCCATGGCGACAGGCCCGCTCTCGGGTATCCCACTTCCCATCAAAATGTCAAAGGGCGCGTAATCATCCGTTAAGACGACTCCCCGCGGCCATTCCCGCTCCCGACGAGTGGCCAGCAACTCCGGCAGCTGGACCGGCAGCCGACGTTGGGCGACAAGCTCACTGACCCGAGCGGCAAACTCCGGTTGGCGCATCCTGGCGACCGGAAAGCCGGCGAAAAAGATCAAGTTTTCCGGCTGCGTCTTCTGAGAACCGGTCCGCCAGGGCCCCTGCACCCCGAAGGACTCTATATAGGGGAACACCGTTCTGAGCGTCTCCACCACCGCGTAGGACCGAAGGCGGTCTGGTCCATTGCCGGTTGAAGACAGGTTCACGGCCAGCACCCCATCAGGATTCAGATGGGCGCGTATTTCGGCGAAGAATTCGTGGGTGGTCAGGTGAAAGGGGATCAAATGTCTGGCAAACACGTCCAGCCAGATGATGTCATAGCGGGCATCCGTCATCCGCAAGAAGACCCTCGCATCCTTCACGTGCACGCGATGCTTGTCGGTCAGCTGATATCCGAAATATTGTTCCGCCGCCCGGACCACGGAGGGGTCCACCTCGACGAGATCCAGTTGCAGCCCAGGCCATCGACGGGCCAACCACTTGGCCAGAGATCCCCCACCATGGCCGAGGATCAGCGCCCTCTGGGGATCAGGGTGCAGCCCCAGCGCTGCCATCATCAGCTGGCTGTAAGGCAGGAACAACTCTACCGGATCCACCTTCCACATGACGGCATGGAAGGTACGGTCCAGGATCAAATACCGTAACAGGTCGTCGTCCCGCACCCGGATCTGTTGATAGGGGCTGTCTTCCTGATAGAGCGGCGGTGGCAGCACTGCGATGGGATGCAGAGCCAACAACCCGAGCAAGGTCAACCCGAGGCCTCCAGCCATCACCGTGATCAGGCGGAGACCGCGCATGACAGGAGCTGCAGCGCCGGACTGTACCGCGCCTGTTCGCCACCACCACAGGAGACCCAGCATGACCTGGACTCCCCCAAGCGCTGCAACCAGCGTCATACTACCAAGCCAAGTCAACAGGTAGAAGGCAGTCCCCCAGGTGCCGACCAGGCTTCCTACCGTGGAAACCGCGATCATCGCCCCTGTGTGCTGACCCAAATGTCCCAGATCGGCGATGGAAAGGCGAAGTAAGGCCGGAAGCACCCCGCTCAGCCCGAATGCAGGAGGCGCCAAGAGGATGCTCGCAGCCAAACAGGGGCCCCATCGTGGATCATCAATCCACGCCGAGACCTTGAACATGACCGGTTGTCCTACTCCCGCTAACAGAAAGGTCCAGGCCCCAGAGGCCAGGAGGAGCCAGGCGAGCACGGAGCTGCCGCGACGGTCGGCAAGCCAGCCTCCCGTTGCATACCCACTGCTCATCGCAGCCAAGATCACCCCGATCAGCGCGCCCCACACAAACAGCGAGTTGCCAAACACCGGCGCCAGCAGACGGCTCCCCAGAATCTCCAGCGCCATCACGACAGCACCGCTGACAAACGCGGTGGCAAACAGGCCCAGTCGCGACCAGTTTGCCTTGCCCGACAACGACGTCATGCGCTTACGGTACAGGTGACGGTAAGGTGGTGAGGTGAGGAGGCCCGGACCAGAGGCAAAATCAAAGAGCTCCCCAATTCTTAAAATATCGGAGCAGGTCGCGGACCGAAATAATCCCGACGACCTGGCCATCCTGAGTGATGGCCAGGTGCCTGATTCCTTTTTCAGCCATGAGGTCGCTGGCCTCATGGGCGGATCGGTCGATCTCGATTGTAATCAGGGGACTACTCATGACCTTCTGAACCCGTTCGTGAGTCAGGTCAAGCCCCCCGGCCATGGCTTTCCGAACCAAGTCGGTCTCAGTCACCACGCCCAGATACGCCCCCTGCCCGGAAACCAGCAAGGCCCCGACTCTCGCATCACGCATGAGGCCGGCTGCTTCCGCGAGCGTCGCGTCCGGGCCGATCGTCCGAATATCGCGGTTCATCATCACAGCCAGGGGCCGCAGGATTGCGCCGCTTTGCAAGACCATGAGGTCACACCACTCTGGTCACGCCAAATGTCGGCGAAATTGTACTGAACCGACTGGAAGGTGTCAATCACGGTCAACGCTTGAGAATGGAGAGCTCGTACGGAATCGATCGCGAGCTTGTCTCATCGGACAGGCCTTGCTACAATCCCCTACCCTGTCATTCCAAAAATCGCCGCGGCTGAGTGCTGAGCGGCTTCGAAACCCATCATAGAGGGATCAAAATGTATATCAGCGTGATCGGAACAGGCTATGTCGGGCTGGTTACGGGGGCCTGTTTCGCTGAGTTCGGTCTGACCGTCGCCTGCATGGACACGGATGCGCAGCGGATTGCCAAGCTGGAAAAGGGCGAAGTCCCGTTTTATGAGCCGGGGCTCACGGAGCTCGTCGCCAAGGGAGTGCGCGAAAATCGTCTGGCGTTTACCACCGACATCGCCAAAGCGGTCGATCAGGCCCTGGTCATTTTCATTGCGGTCGGGACTCCTTCGAGGGCCGATGGGTCCGCCGATCTTTCGTACGTCGAGGAGGTCGGCCGAGGAATCGCCCGACACATGACAGGCTACAAAGTGATCGCCACCAAATCCACGGTCCCGGTGGGCACCGGCGAGAAGATCCGCGAGGTCATCCGCAAGCATCAGTCCGAGCCGCATCGGTTCGACATCGTGTCCAACCCGGAATTTCTTCGAGAGGGCTCAGCTATCGAAGACTTCCTGCGGCCGAACCGGGTTGTGGTCGGGGCGGACAGCCCGCAGGCGGTCGCCATTCTGAAAGATCTCTATCGCCCACTCTACCTGATTGAAACCCCGTTCGTGGTCACCGACATCGC
>JAHWYE010000388.1 GCA_020028195.1 Nitrospirota bacterium | reverse complement strand
GCGTCTTGAGGATCTCGTCGGCGGCCTTGCGCAGCTCGGCGTCCTCCGTCTCGACCACCAGCGACTGCTGATCCGCCCGCCATTGACCTATCACGTCCTTCCTCCCCCGCCGTCGAATAGTCCCTTTTTTCATGGCAATCTCCTCCAGCACCTGTGCGGTCGGTGTGTTCCACCCCCAATCTATCAGATGCCGCGACAATTTGGAAACTCCGCTCATCTGGAAATTTTGACCTCTTCTCGCTTCCATAGGATGCCAGCGGGGCGGCATTTCTCGGTCAGAACCAGATTGACACATGGCGGGTGTCTAACTGAAAATATGGTTGTTTTTCTGCTTCATTGTGGACTAGTGTGCAGGTGATAGGCTGCCGGGAAAAATTGACGGCCCTACGGCTCACTTAATAGTTGGGCAGTGTCCCAGCAAATCAAGGAGGCAACGTATGGCAGTACGGAAGATGGCAGCAAGGATCATTACAGTAATCATTATCATGGGCGGATTGAGCATGGGGTTCATCTCAACAGGTCACGCGGCCGTCTGCCAAAGAATGGCCATTCCGGCTTATTTTTATCCAGGTCCATTGTGGGATCAAGCAACTGCGGGCGCTCCCAAAGTCGGGGTGATGATCATGAATCCAAACAGTGGTCCGGGTGCCAGCCAGAATCCGGATTACGTTGCCGCAGTCACGAGAGCCAAGGCCGCTGGGATCAAGGTGCTTGGCTACGTCCATACGAGCTACGGGACGCTGAGCGCCGCAACGGTGAAGGCGGAAATAGATGCTTATAAAGCCTGGTATCAGGTAAATGATATCTTTTTGGATGAGGTATCGGCCGACAAAGCGCTGATCCCATACTATGACGAGTTGGCAACGTACATCCGTACAACACCGGGAACGCTGGTCATGTTGAATCCAGGTATCGTGCCAGACCAAGGGTACATGAATGTCGGGGATATCGTCGTGGTCTTTGAGGGAAGCTATAATACCTACAAGATGTTGAAGTTGCCCTCCTGGGTGTTCAACTACCCCGCGAGCAAATTTGCTCATCTGGTACACGCGACATCAAGCACCACTGCGATGAAGAATGCGATTTCCCTTGCCAAGAAACGCAATGCTGCGAACGTATTCGTAACGAATGATGTTTTGCCGAATCCCTGGGATACACTTCCGGGTTATTGGTCTCAAGAGTTGCGGACATTACCTGCTACCTGCTAGGCCCATCTCCGTTTTTTGGTCGGGCTTGCGCCATTCGTGTCAGGTTTTGCGATAGCGCATTCTTGATAGCTAGAGGTACCGGACACCCTTGGAGAGGTAACTGACTGATTTCCTGGGAGCTGATTTTCGATTCCTGGAGTGCGGGGCATCGGGTGAAAGATGAAGAAACCGAATCCCCTTCACCGCGACCAGGCCTCCTCTTCACGCCTTGCGCCGTCTAAGTGAAAATAGGGCGACAGCGTCATCAGCCGCGGGTCGTCGACCGGACCACCAACGGTAAAGTGGTACAGGCTCTGAAAGCGATCTCCGCGCAGGCTGAACACGTTATGAAAGGCCTCGTCGAAGTAACATCCGATCCCAGTGCCGCGGACACCGGCGGCCTCTGCTTCTAGGTACAGCACCTGCCCCAGCAGGCCGGATTCCCAAAACAGTTTTCGATACCACCATGCACCTGTTGCACGGATACTTTCGCCAAAGTCGGCAATCATACCGAGGCTGAAGGCGCCGGCGGCGGCAATCTCCTGATGGCAGCTCACCACCTCTGCTTGCTCGCGGAAGTTTCCCTCAACCAGTGTGAACAGTGGCAGGTACTCCGGGCAGCCTTCTGGACGTTTCCAGAGGAAGTCGGCACCGAGGACGGACCGGAGGCGTTCGTGGACCGTCGGACTTCGCTCGAAGAGGTATAGGCCTGACGGTAAGCCCCGGACCCGGTGCACAAAGATGCCGCAATGCAGATGCGGCGGCCAAGGCCAGACGTCCCAGGGCGGCACCCCGGGCCGTGGCAGCAGCCGGTCAAGCATGGCATAAAATGTCTCGGCCGAGATCGAGGTGATGCCGTCGAGAGCAAGACAGCTGCGGCGCTGCTTGATAAGCCGAGCAGCGTTCACGTGCGAAGAGACAGCCGGGCGATCTGGCCACGCCGCACACTTGTCTACAATAACCGCGTCACCACGTCTCCATGTCCCCGTGGCACTGTCCTCCTGCCAGGTCGCCTCGGCGGCGGCATCAATTGCTGGCCAGTGGACATGAGCGGGGCTGAGTGAGTTGGCCCGGCCCGCCCAAGCACCAGCCTCGAGCACATCCCGCAGCTTCGCAATGTCAACCCCCTCTGATTCCTCACCATTCCCGGGAGGATGGAAAGGGCCGACGGACGAGCAGGATGGCGTCGGGATGTTCGCGGTCCTCCTCGGCAATGGCCGAGAAGCTCTCTGGCTGGGCCAGCCCCAGCACGGCGGCAATGGCCGTATCCGAAACATCTGCGATCAGCCTAGCCGACCATCCCAGCGCCGCGGCCGCATATCGCACGGTGGCGATGGCATGGCCGGCATCGTGCTGGCAGTAGCGAAGGGCGCGCTCGCCGTACTTCCAGGCCTCGCGCCAATGAATCGAAGACAGGCCCACGAGAAAGGAGGCTGGCGGGAGCGACCCCGCGAGCTGCTGCGCCGCTCGACCTTCCAGAACGCAGCGCCGCTCCAGGGTGTGGTCCCGGCTGACGTAGTGATAGACAC
>JAHWYE010000115.1 GCA_020028195.1 Nitrospirota bacterium | reverse complement strand
GCCGAGCAGCAAGCCGACAAACGTAAGGCCGAATTCCCAGGCCAGTTGGACGGCCAAACTTGCGGTGTCACTTCAGCCGCCGGCGCTTGCACAACTCGGCCATGGACAGGTGGGTTCCTTGCGGCGCTTCTCTCTCAACCGACAGAACGATGCGCTGGACAGTGCAAGAGCTTAGAGACAGATTTTTCAACACCCTGCTACTGTACCGCTGCCCGCCAGGCAACCGACGAAATTATTGACCCGCTGCTGGGATGGTGATCAGAATCCCACCCATGACATCATTCTGCTTGAAGTTCCGCTTTGGGCTGTCCGGGTGTGCGTTATGGCACCCTATGCAGGCCTGAGAGACAGCCCTGTCGGAATAGAGCGCTTGGAAGTACCACTTCCGTCCGTTCTCGAAAAATCCAGTGTGAGGACGGTCTGGCTGCGAAATAACGTTCGCGAGCCCTGTTCGCTCGAACTCAGTGGCCGGTCCATTCTGTTTGTTGATCGGCCACAGGCTTACCAATCGGACCCGAATGTTTGTCGTTCTTGCCACTAAATGGGCCGAGTCGATCAAGAACTGGGCTGGAAGTGGGAGGGTGTTCTTCACCTGCCAGTCCTCTGAAGCGACCACAATGCCTTTAGCCTGCATCCTCTCCACAACATTTTTCGTGTAAATTTCCCGGTCTGCCTGGATCACGGCATGGATGTAGTCCGTGACCGTGTCCAGAGGTATGCTGGCCGCCGGGCCCGAAGTCTCGGCTGCCCTAAGCATGATCGAACTTGTCCCGACCAGAACTAGCGCAACGGCTCCCCACACCAGTTTTTTATACGTCATAGTGGCACCTCACCTTTCTATGGCTGCGACTGGAAGGTTTACAAGCACGGTCATGCCAGGCCCTTCGTTGCTCTCGATGTGGATCTGGCTTCCATAGGTTTCAATATGGGCCCGCGGATGGCAAGCCCTCCTTCTTCTCGCCCTCAGAATTTCCAGCTGTGGGGAACAGGGAAAAGGCATTTGGGGGGTCACAAATGATGACAGGCTACTTCCTGACGGAACCTGTGTCAATGCTGAAAGTCTGACGTGTCTCAGGTGCGGTTGGTCACCTGCCCAGATCGCACGCGTTGTCTTGGAGGACCAGCGCCGCGAAAGCCTGTGAAAGATGCTGCAGAAGAGAGAAGGTCAGGGTCAGGTCTTGCAATCACACAGCGTTCAGTCGCCAGCGGCTTGCGCTGTCTCGCCCGGTCAGCCGGTCTGCTTGAACCCGCCGCCCTGCGACCGCTGAAGCGAGCTAACTTCTTTTTCCAAGGGTGGCCTGGTTGATACCCAACTGCGCGCGTCGCTTTGCCCTCTTATCCAAATACTCATTGGAAGGGTGCCCGTGATGGTCCAACTGCGGCCGTCGAGCGAGCACATTCCGATCGTGCGCGCTCCGGGAGCGAAGGACCGCTACCGGCGACCTTCCAACTCTTCACCTTCCGCGAGCACAGGGGATCAACCAGGCTGCCCGTACTTCCATGCTTGTGCGGAGGCTAGGCGAAGAACCAGTCCCAGGCTGTCGAGAGCCAGTCTTTGATGGTGGACCACCAGGACTCGTCGGATTCTCCCGTCGGCGGCTGCTGGTGGGGGACAGGCGGCGGCGCGGTCTGGCCTGGAGCGGGGGCTTGCGTCTGAGGAGGCGCTTGCGGCTGAGGGGCAGGGGCGGATGCCAGCGTCTCCCGTGGTGGCGTGGCAGGAGATGGCTGCGGCGCGGTTCCACGGCTGATGCTTGGATCAGGAATAGGGACAGGCGGGGCTGTCACGTTCCCGAGACCAGATTCTGAAAGCTGCAGTTCCTGCTCATACCGTGTCACCAGGGCCAGAAGGGAAGTCTCCTGCTTTTTGGCCTCTCTCATTTCTCGCATCAGCGTTCGGTTCTGGCTCAGGAGCGTGTTGGCTTTCGCTTGGAGAGTGGCGACCCTGTCTTCATATTGCTGCTGCCTGCGGGTGGCAGCGTCGTTCTTCTTCCGGAGCTCAGTCAGTAACTCGGTTAACGTTCTATCTTCCTGATCATTCAACGCTCGGAGCGGCGCCACCTGTCGCTCCAACGCCTTGACCTCGGCTTGCATGCGCTCGACATCGGCCTTAACCTGCTCGACCTCGGCAGTCACGGTCTGATACCTATTTTCTTCCACGCACCCGGTTATGGCCAGGAGTGCAATCCATAGCAGGCATGTACCAACGCTCAGGCCTGTGGGAGTCAGGCGCTTGCGTTCTGAACACGTGTCGAATCGGGAGGACAGCATGAGGTTCAGACCTGTGCGACGACCGAGTCGATAGGAAGTTGCGCGTGCGTGTTCTCGCCTAGGCCACATTATTGAGATTATAGTGCCGGGGAACGAGGTAAGCAATTGTTATTGATTTACGTGACGAGCCGTAGGCGTTCTTCCCCCCCGCGCGACGCCGACGAGCGTAAGGGCAACTAATGGAGTCTGGTCTTGCAATCACCCAGCGCTCAGTCGCCAGCGGTGTGGATTGTCTTGCCCGGTCAGCCGGTATGCTTGAACCCGCCGCCTTCGGCCTTCCGTACCAGTGCGCTGATGAACCGCTGAAGACGTGCCTTCTCTTCCAACCGCAGACGCACGAATTCCAAGCCGAATTCCCGTCCCTGCGCCCACCGCACCTCGGCCAGATCCACCTTGAGGGGCGCATACTGCCCAGGCAATTGGATGTGTAGCGCGAGGGAGGTCCCTGCTTGGATCAGCTCGTCGCTGATCACCGTGCAGCCTCGATCCGAGAGACCCGAGACCAAGCCACCCCCGGCCACCCCCTGTCCCGAGAGCGAGACGGGGAGCTTGACGGCAAAGCGCGCGTATATGCGCTTGTCCATGGAACACCCACGCCCGGTCTTGAGGCACCCGTCAGGCTTTCCACTATAGCAGGGAAGGATCGAAAAGGGGATGGGCTACGATGAGCAGCTCACGATCAGGCGCTTCCCCCAATCCGGGGGCGGGGCCGCGTAGCGGACCATCTCCGGCTGCTCGGCGAACGGGTCGCGGAGCAGTCGGCACAGACACTCGATCTCGGAGAAATCTTTCTGCTCGGTGGCCATCTGAATGGCCGCGTGGGCGAGATAGTTCCGGAGCACGTACTTGGGATTGACCCGCCGCATCCGCGCCGCCCGCATCTCGTCTTTGCTTCCCTCCGCGTGGAGGCGCTCTTTGTACCGGGCGGCCCAGGCCTCGAACGCGTCCCGATCCACGAACAAGTCCCGGAGCCCCTCGTTCTTCGCCTTGGGCGCCTGCTGGAAGTCGCAGAGGGAACGGAAGACGTTCGTGTAGTCGGCGCAGCTCCCGCGCATCAGCTCGAGCAGGTCGCGGAGCAATCTCTCGTCCCCGACATCATCCGCCGACCACGAGTCGCTGAGCCCCAGCTTCGCCTGCATCAGTTCGGCATAGTGCTTCGCACACACGGTCTCGTAGGCGTCGAGCCCGCCCTTGATCGCCTCGTCAGGCACCAGCGGCGTCAGCGCCTGGGCCAGGCACCGCAGATTGAAATAGCCGATGTCCGGCTGGTTCCGGAAGGCATAGCGCCCATGGCGGTCGGAATGGTTGCAGATGAAGGAAGGATCGTAGTCGTCCAGGAAGCCGAACGGGCCGTAGTCGAGGGTCATCCCCAGGACGGACATGTTGTCGCTGTTCATGACGCCGTGCGCGAAGCCCACCGCCTGCCACTTGGCGATCAGACGCGCCGTGCGGACTGCCACTTCGTGGTAGAACCGGGCGTATGGGTCAGGCCCGCGCGCCAGGTCCGGCACATTCGGATAGTACTGCGCGATCACATAGTCCGCCAGAGTCTTGATGTGGTCGAATTGCCGCCGCCAGTAGAAGAATTCGAAGTGGCCGAACCGGACATGAGAAGGCGCCAGCCGTAACAACGTGGCGCCGGTCTCGACCTGATCGCGGAGCACCTCTTCTTCGCTCCCCACCACACACAAGGCGCGCGTCGTGGGAATGCCCAAGCCGTACATGGCCTCGCTGCAGAGGTACTCCCGGATGCAGGAGCGCAGCACCGCCCGGCCGTCATCGTCTCGCGAGAAGGGCGTCAGGCCCGCGCCTTTGAGATGCAGGTCCCACTTCTCACCCCGGCTGTTGCGGACCTCACCAAGCAGGATCGCGCGGCCATCACCGAGGCGGGAAACATAGGCGCCGAACTGATGGCCGGCATAGACCATCGCGAGCGGCTCGCTGCCCGGCAGCAGGTACTGGCCGCCGAAGCTGCCGGCGAACTCCGGCCGCTTGGCCTCTTCCGGGTCCAGATCGAGCAAGACGGCAGCGTCCGGGTTGACGCTCACCAGGAACGGATTCTTGAGCGGCGTCGGCGTCACCTTCGCGTAGAAGGCATCGGGCAGGCGCGCAAAGGTGTTGTCGAAGTGGAGAGTTTCGAGCGTTCTCAGTGCGGCCATGGCGTCATCATAGCACGGGGTCAGGAATCTTGTCTGGATGTACGCGCAAGGCCATTGGGCTCACCTTGTGATCTTCGTTGGCTTAATTGACTCTCCTCTGACCCCTCCCTATAATGGCCTCCGGCTTCTGTTCCATGACCTGCCTGCACTGACGATGGCATCGTTTTCTAAGTACAATTTGGCGCAAGTAGTCAGTGGGTTCAAAGTCCGCCTGAAGCATGCCTTTGCTGTTGCTCCAGAGAAGCAAGCTCTTTCTTTGGATGATCTCACCCTCCTGGAACGAGTCGCCGATACAGTCGTGAAGCGTGGCATGGCGGCGCCTGCGACGGTGTTTCTCGAATCCATCGGCCCCATGAACTTTCTCGGCAGTCAGGCTCTGCATTTTTTGACCCCCATCCTTGACCTGGCCTGCAAGAACAGTGAGATTGAGCACGTCGCCCACCTGCTTGAACGTCGTGATAGTATCCCCCATCTGATTGCTCTCATCGAGGCGAAATCTGATCCTCTAGGGTCGTCTGCTCGATGACAGCCCCAGCCCAGCCTCTCTCTGTGATCATTGCCACTGACTGTGGCAGCACCACCACGAAAGCCATCCTGATTGAAAAATTAGGGGACGAATACCGGCAGACCTACCGAGGCGAAGCCCCGACCACGGTGGAAGCTCCGTTTGAGGATGTCACGCGCGGGGTCCTGAATTCGTTCGCGGAGCTGGAGGAGTTGTCCGGCCGCAAGATCCTGGACGGCGAGCGCATCATCACCCCGAACCGCGCCGCTCAGGGCGAGCCGAAAGTTGGCGTGGACATCTACATTTCAACCAGTAGCGCGGGTGGTGGGCTCCAGATGATGGTGGCCGGCGCGGTCCAGAGCATGACCGGCGAGAGCGCGCAGCGCGCCGCCCTGGGCGCAGGGGCGATTGTGATGGACGTGCTGGCCTCGAACGACGGCCGGCTCCCTCATGAGAAGATCGAACGCATCCGCTCGCTTCGTCCCGACATGATTTTGCTCTCCGGCGGGACAGACGGCGGAACGGTCACCCACGTGGTGGAGATGGCCGAATACATTGCAGCGGCTGAACCCCGTCCCAGACTGGGCATGAGTTACCAGCTTCCCTTGATCTATGCCGGCAACAAAGACGCCAGGGATCGAATCAAGGAGATTCTGGGCGGGAAAACTTCGCTCGTGATCACCGACAACCTCCGTCCCGTGTTGGAGCGCGAGAACCTGGGGCCGGCTCGCACCAAGATCCATGACCAGTTCTTGGAACACGTCATGGCTCAGGCCCCCGGATATAAGAAGCTGATCGAGTGGACCGGCGCGCCGATCATCCCAACGCCCGCGGCAGTTGGGCTTATCATGGAGACCATCGCAAAACGTGAGCACTTGAATCTGATCGGCGTGGATATCGGCGGGGCAACAACGGACGTGTTTTCGGTCTTTGGCGGCATCTTCAACCGAACCGTCAGCGCGAACCTCGGGCTGTCCTACAGCATCTCCAACGTCCTGGCTGAGGCCGGCCTGGCCAACAT
>JAHWYE010000114.1 GCA_020028195.1 Nitrospirota bacterium | reverse complement strand
TTCTTGTGCCGGAACCTATTGATTCAAAAATGAAGATCGCTCGGATGGGGAGGGGAGGTGAGGTGAGAGGAGAGGCACTGGGGATGAAATGAAAAGTATCGAGTTGACTACATCAAGACTCGGATCTGATAAAGGAGCACACAACTTTCACCATGGTCGGGCGGGGGGCGGAATGTAATATCGCAGGTCACGTTGGAGTCTGCTCGATGGGTATGGTGAGGAAGAACCGGCTACCTGCGCCAGGGACACTCTCCAGCCAGATGCGGCCCCCGTGCAGCTCCACGAGACTTTTGGCGATGGCCAACCCCAACCCCGCGCCGCGCGCATCAGTCGTGGTTGATTCCCCCCGGTAGAACTTTTCGAAGACTTTAGCGAGATCCCCAGGCCGAATGCCGCAACCGGTATCAGTCACAGAAACCTGCACGAACTGGTCGTCTTGTACGAGGGACTCGACCAGAACCGCGCCGCCCGGGGGCGTGAACTTGATCGCGTTCTGGATCAAATTGGTGAGGATTTGGTGGAGCTTGTCACGATCCCCATGGATCATGGGGAGGAGATCCGCATGACGCACTTCCAGGGTAAGGGACTTCTCTCGGGCGAGCGCCTGGAGGCTCTCTAACACCTCGGTGACCAGATCGAGGAGCGATACAGGTCTGAGTGCAAGCTCGACCCGGCCAGCCTCGATCCGTGACAGGTCCAGGAGGTCGTTGATCATCCGCGTGAGACGCTCGACGTTGTATTTGACCCGCCCCAGGTAAGAGAACTGCTTCTCGTTGAGATAGCCGGTCAGGCCATCCAGCATATTTTCCACATAGCCCTTGATGGAGGTCATGGGGGTGCGAAGTTCATGGGAGACGATCGAGACAAAGGTTGATTTGAGTTGGTCCAACTCTCGCAGCCGCTCGTTGGCGACCTCCAGTTCCTTATTCAGCCGTTCCAACGCCGTGGTCCGCTCTCGCACCTTGGCTTCAAGCCCCTCATTCAGCGCTTCGATCTGCCGGTAGGCGTCTGCGTTGTCCAGGGCAATGGCAACCTGACTGGCTACGGTTACCATGAGGTTTACGTCGTCCTGAGTGAGACTGTGTTCTTGAATTCGATCTACCGTCAGGGCGCCGAGGACCAGGTCCTTGACCTTCAGCGGGACCGAGATCATGGACTTCACCTTAGCCGCCGCTGCGAGGCGCTGATTGAGGGGGTGAAGACGATCCCACACCTCCCGGATAGTGCCTGCCAGGATCGGCTTTCCCTGTAGGAGCACCGTGCCCTCTACGCTCTCAGGATCTGTGACAGGTACCTCGAGCGAGCGAGCGAAGGCTGCGATCTCCTCCGAAACGCCCAGGATGCGGGCGTCGCGCGAGACCTGCCGGTCACGGTCGAATAACGTGACCATCGCCCGATCGTAGTGGAGTTCGTGAATGATTGTCTCCAGCACTTTCTGCAGCAAGGCCTCGCGGTCGAGCATTGTGCTGAAGAGGAGCCCTGCGCGGTGCAACGTCGTCAATTGACTGATCATCTTCCTGAGTTCCACAGTTGCTTCTTCCTGCTCCAGATAGGCTTCGCGGAGTTCCTCGTGCCGGGCCTCGACGAAACGGAGCTGCTCTTGGATCAGCGCCTCCCCGGTCTTCACGTCCTTGCGGAGGATTCTCCAGTTGCTGGCCAGCCACAAGGCCATCGCCGGGGCGAGGGCGAGTGCCAGCGTTTCCACGAGCGGCATCTCCGGATAACGAATACGCAGGTACGCAAACGCTGCGCCGCCCACCAGCAGTCCCCAGGCCGGCCATGCGGAACGGCCTGGTTGCGGCGGCGACCAGGTGAATTCCCATTCGCAGTAATCGGCTCCGTCGGCAATGCACGTCCGGTCTTTGATCGTGGCCGATGGCAGGTGATGGACCAGTTCGGGCACGGCTGCGAGCGCAGCCTTAGCGGACTGGCAGATCAGATCGGCACAGCGTTTCCGGTAAGGGCCGAATTGCTGATACACCCGCTCGTTGAATTTCATGCGCAGGACCGCCGAGCGGTCGGTCACCGCTCCGACCTCGAACTGTAGAGATGCCTTGGCGAACTTCTCGCCGAAGTGCGCGAACATCTTGTAAATCTGGGGAACCGTGAAGGGGCGGCCGAGGGTCTGGATGATTGGGGAGATGAGTTTCTTCTTCCCCACGTTGGACTGAAAATGGGGATCTTCTGAAAGAATCTTGCAAAATTCACCGAGGAAACACACAAACTCGTATGAATAGCTGTGCCAGACATTCTTCAGAAACGTCGGGCTCACATAGTACGAAGGGTCGCGGATCCGTTCATTGAGGAGCTGGCAGAGTTGTTCCACTGCACGAGCGCCTGCCTCCGGCCCCTGCCTTCGCCCAACTGCTTCTTCCAGGTACTCCACATTGGCCTTGACCGTTAGACCGCTGACGTCGCGGATGTTCTCACCCCGCAGATCAATCCCAAAGGGCCGGTGCTCCATAGAACCCTTTTCGAGAATGGGATGGTCTTTCGACAGCAGCTCGGTCATGGCGTGGTGTTGTGTCATTGCGCTCGCTGCACTCGAATGATCGCCTCCATGATCTCGCGGTAGACGGTCTTGAGGTCGTCGCTCATCTGCTCGCTCGGCCTTCTATCAGGAATTCTCCAGTTGATCTGCATGAAATGATCAAACGGAACGGTCTTCACATAGTCACGCCCGGCGTCGTCCCACGGGTAGCGTGATGACCAGACTGAGACTGCCCCGTCATTCCGCTCTTTCTTTTCCGCCTCCGTTCCGAAGAGCGAAATGATGTCATGCGACGGCTTGAGCAACGGCGTCTGACTCGGTTGCATGACCCCTCCATAGGCGAAGTAGGCCACCCGATTGTTGGTCCGTTCCCACACCGCCCGCTCGGCCTGGGCGTACCTTCGGTTGAATTCTGCCGCACCTGTGAGTGAGAGTGCGTAGAGTGCCTTGCCAAGTTGGTCCTCCGTGCTGTCGAATCCGTGCAACAACTGATGATAGAACTCCAGTTGGTCTGATGACGCGGCGTGGGTAAAAGGGAGACGCCGCCAAATCCAACGTCTGGTCTTGTCCAGTTTCTGCAGAAACTCTCCGGCCGGCAGGATGATCGGCAATTCGTCATAGGCCAGGTCCCCCAAGGTCGTGCCTCGGTGCGGCGTGGCAATGGTGGTGAGTGAGGCGATCTTGTCCGCCATCCCTTCTTGGAGGATGACCCACCGGGCGTCCAGCCCGCCCATGCTATGGGCCAGGATATGGGCACGCACGTCATGTGGCCTTCCTTGCAGCGCTTCTTCAATGGCTTCCTTGAGCTTCGCTCCCCGGGCCGCGACGCTCTCGGCTCGTGGGACGGCCGGCGCCACCATCACCAACCGAAAGTCCGGTCTTGTCCCATACTCGGTTGCGAGGAATCGCTGGACCCCGTAGAAATAGTCCTTCATTTGGTTCTGGCGATTCTCTGTCTCCCCCCATCCGAAGATGCCGTGGGCGAGCACCAGTATGACTAGCGGACTACTCAATTGAACCAGGTATCCAAACAGGCTGGGACTTGGGCAGGAAGGGCCCGTGTCGTCAGGCTTGCCTCCTTCTGGTCGGCCTTAACGGTGACCCTGTAGGGCGTGTCGGGGAAATGGTTTACAAATTCATAGACTCCCGCGAAGGTCCGCGGGGGGTTGTCGGCCAGCAGCGTGGGACCACGAACGCTGACGATCGGTCGACGCGCTCTCGGCGTACGAGCATGCCAGTCGAGTGTCCAGGTAGGAGACGGCGGGGTGGTCCGATCGAAGGCCCCAATCCACAGACGGAGCCTGTCGGAAGGAGCGACGCGGGGATGTAGGGTCACGCTCATCGTCAGAGAGCGCCCGAGGGGTGAAGCGGATCTTACTGGTGAAGATGTTTCAACGCCGCAGCGCAGAGGATGATGAAGAGGCCCATCCAGAGGGCGGCACGCTGGAACGGGATTGGTTCGTAGAGCTGTTCTTCTTTCTCCTCGGCCGTTTCCTCGCCGGTCTGCTCGGTCTTGAAGAGAACTGTGTAGAGAAAGAGCGTCATGATCGCGAGGACCAAGCCGAGCTTGATGAAGAAGATCGTGAGATATTTCGGATGGTTAGAAATCGAGAGACCGGTTTGAGTGGTCAACAGCACGTTGACATAGTGGAAATTGATCCCGCCGGTAACCAGGATGATCACCAGCAGAACACCGACCACGCGCTTATATTGCTTATAAAATGTGTCGCTGATGGGCTTGACGTATTCCCTTGGAACAGCTCGTTTCAGGCCCGGGGTGACCGCCATGACCAAAAAGGCCAAGCCGCCGATCCAAATGACGGCCGATACCAGGTGAAACCAGTGATTGATGATCGGGAGTAGCTGGTTGATGTCAGTGAGGGTGGATTGCAGCGCGTCCAAGTGCAGCCCCGTTAATCGTGAATCGTTAAACGTGAAGCGCTATGAAGGATGGACGAACGATCGTCGGACATGCGATTAACGAATAACGATTAACGTTTAACGTCAGAACTTGAAGACCGGCGCCTCGTTTCCGAACCGCTTTTTGCGGAGCTCTTCCATGAGCTCGACGGTAATCACCGGAATGCCCTGCTCCCGCGCGTGCCGCTCGACACCCTTCCTGACCATGGCGCGCAGAAAGTAGGGGATTCGCGAAAGCCTCGTCTGCGCGGCCTCATCCCAGACCCCATCGAACTCCTCCGCGGTATTGAAGGCCACGCGAATTTTCTCTCCCCCCTTCGGGGTGTAGAGACACCACTGATCCTCGTCCAGCCAATCTCCGTGGTCCACATAGGGGCGGGCGCGGCACCCGCCGCAGATCTCGCTGTATTCGCAGTCGCCGCATTTGCCTTTCAGGTGGGGATACCGGAAGGAATCGAAGATGTCGGACTTCTCCCAGAGATCCACGAAACTCTTCTCCCGGATATTACCCGCCGAGAGCGGCATGTAAGGACAGGGCGTGAGTTCGCCGTTCGGGGTCACTCTGGCGTAGTTGGTACCGGCCAGGCAGCCTCCCCCCATGTAACCCTGGGCCTTGGTGATGGGAGAGTTGGGGTCCCTTTCGTAGGCCAGGCGCTTGAAGTGCGGCGCGCAGCGGGCGCGGACCAGCATGTCCTTATATTGATCCTGGCAGTTCACGAGATAGCCCAGTACCTCCTCGTACTGCGCCGGGGTGATATCGGTCAGCTCCTCGCCGCGCCCGGTGCAGACCATGAAGAACACGTTCAGCACCTTCGCGTGGAGCTGGTGGGCCCACTCGATGACCTGGGGGAGCTCCTTGTAGTTCATGGGCTGCGCACTGAAGTGGACCTGGAACTGAAGCCCGTTGCGCTTGCAAGCCTCAATGCCTGCGACCGCGCCTTCCCACGCTCCCGGCAGCCCGCGGAACTTGTCGTGCTTCTCTGGGTCCAGGGAATCAATGCTGATCCCGACGCCCATCACGCCGATCTCGACCAATTCCTTCGCCTTCCGATCGTTGATCAGCATGCCGTTGGTGCCGAAGACCACCATGAATCCGAGGGCGACGGCATGACGGGCAATATCGAGTATGTCCGGGCGGGTTAGCGGCTCACCCCCGGTGATGACCAGAAGGCAGCCCTTATTCACTTCCGCGATCTGATCAATGAGGCGGTAGCATTCGTCGGTCGTCAACTCGTCCGATCCACCGCCGGCTTTGGTGGTCGCATCCAGGTAGCAATGGGCGCATTTGAGGTTGCAGCGCTTGGTGAGATTCAGGGCAACCAGAAAGGGCTTGAAGTCGTCCACCGTCCGGCCGTCGTTGGGAACGGCAACGGCACCCGGCGTGACGAACCGCTTCACCTGCTGTTCGAGGGAATCGAGGGTCCCGGCAAGCTGCGAGAAGTTCAGAAGCGGTAAGGATTTCCCCATCGTCAGAGAGGTTCAGGTTGAGGTCAAGGTTGAGTGATGATTCGGATTAGCAATTAGACCAGAAAGGAAGCCCTCAGCCGCAACCTTAGCCTGAACCGGTCTTCCCAGCGCTGGCCCCGGTCAGGCGCTCAATGATGTCCTTGAGATTGCCGG
>JAHWYE010000113.1 GCA_020028195.1 Nitrospirota bacterium | reverse complement strand
TCCTCTGTTTCAACCTCCGCGATCCACTCAATGGTGTTTTTTCCTCCATTGAACCTCCAGCCGACGACATCCGGATAGCTTCGGTCTGACACAGCCCACTGATGCCTCTCCGCATCCGTGTTAATTGTAATTTTATTTGGAGCCGACTTGGCCCAGCGCTGCGCTACCAGACTCACAACATGATCATGGAGGGACTGTATCCCCGCCTCACGTGTGATCGTGCTCATCGTCTCTCCCTCTCTATAAAAACAGGCGCTTTCTTCCGTCTCAAGCGCACTTCGACGCCGGGAGCCCTCACGTTATGCCAGCTCCAACCCATTCGTGCTCAAGGCGTATTCATAGATGCCGGCGATGGTTACCTCTGCTCTCGTGGCGCAAAATCGAGCCAGCGCCTTGTATCCCCGTGGCACAATGAGAATGAGGGGTATCCCCATGGCCGAGAAGTCTTGCCACCGGCCACGTGCTTTTTCCTCAGTGATCGTGTCTTCGGTTTCCACCTCGGCAATCCACAGGGGGGTGTTGCGTCCACTGTAAGGCGCCCACCCAACGATATCGGGAGCGCTTTTCGCGGACCCTGCCCAGCCATTCGTCTCAGCGCCTGGGTTAGTTTCGAGGTTACAACTGACCGAGTTGGTCCACCGCCGACCAATCAAACTGACGACCTGGTCATGGAGAGACAAGGTCTCAACATCATGAACTATCATCTGCACTCTGTTTCCTCCTCTTTTACGAGCAGCCGCTCGTTGCGCCGCAGGTCTCGCACTTGAGGCAGGTGCCGTTTCGAACGAGCGTGAACTGCTTGCATTCCACGCAGGGGTCGCCCTCGTACCCCTTTTGCTTGGCAATCTGGACCGCGGTGTAGGTCAATGTCTCGCGCCTCAACTCCACCTTGTGCGCGATATTCCCGTGACCGTGACCGTTTCCTCCGGCTCCATTGCCGGTCTCGCGCCGTGCAGGGAAGATCTCGGGGCTGATCCCAGCGGGCGCCAGCGCTCTCTCGTCAACCGGCTCGCTATCCATGCACTCCGGGTCCTGCGCATCCTTCTTGACAGAATCCATCCGCAGATCATCATCCACCACTTGCTCCAGATCGTGCCGTTCCAGATAGGTGATGGCCAGCTCGCGGAAAATGTAATCAATGATCGAGGTGGACATCTTGATGTGGTCATTCAGCTTGACCGGTCCGTTCGGCTCGAACCGCGTGAACAGGAACGCCTCCACAAACTCTTCCAACGGCACCCCATGCTGAAGTCCCAGCGAGATCGCGATCGCAAAGCAGTTCATCAGACTGCGAAACGCCGCGCCCTCCTTGTGCATGTCCAGAAAAATTTCCCCCAGTGTCCCGTCGGCATACTCGCCGGTTCGCAGGTAGAGCTTGTGACCGCCGACGATAGCCTTCTGTGTGTAGCCAAGGCGCCGTTCCGGCATGCGCCGCCGTTTGGCCAGGTAACGGAACATCACTCGCTCGGTCACATGTTCCGCCATCTTCATGACGTCATTGCCGGCAGCCTCACCGGTATCTCCGGAATCGGTTGAGGCGTTTAGAGGCTGACTGAGCTTTGAACCGTCCCGGTAGAGCGCCACTGCTTTGAGCATGCTCTGCCAGGACAATAGGTACGCCGCCTTGACATCTTCGATCGTGACATCGGCCGGCATATTTATGGTCTTGCTGATTGCTCCGCTGATGAAGGGCTGAGCCGCAGCCATCATCCGAATATGCGCGTCAACCTGGATGAAGCGCTGGCCGGTCCGACCACAGCGGTTAGCGCAGTCGAAAATCGGGAGGTGCTCAGGCTTGAGATGTGGCGCGCCCTCGACCGTCATGGTGCCGCAGCAGTAGTCGTTCGCGACGACGATCTGGTCCTGGGTAAAGCCGAGCGCTTTGAGCATGTTGAATTTGGAATCATTGAGTTGCGCATTGGTCAGGCCCAACTTCTCACTGCAGAACTCTTCACCGAGCGTCCATTTATTGAACGCGAACTGAATCTCGAAAGCCTGACCCAAAGCGGCCTCTAATCGTTCCAACGCTGCGCCATCGAACCCCTTGGCCTGCAAGGTCTCATGGTTGATGAACGGGGCCCCATTGAGGGTCCGGCGTCCAGTGCAGTAGGTCACAATGTCCTGGGTCTGCGCTTCGGTATAACCGAGCGTGGTCAACGCTGGCGGAAGGCTTTGGTTGATGATCTTGAAGTAGCCGCCGCCAGCCAGCTTCTTGAACTTCACCAAGGCAAAGTCTGGTTCGATACCGGTTGTGTCGCAGTCCATGACCAGGCCAATCGTGCCGGTCGGGGCGATGACCGTGGTCTGGGCGTTGCGGAATCCATAGGCTGTCCCTAGTTCAAGCGCCCGATCCCAGGCCCGTCTGGAAGCCAGCAACAGATCCGGCGGGCAGTGCTCAGGTTGGATGCCCTTAGGCTTGACAGTGAGGCCCTCATATTCTTCCGGCGGAGCATTGTACGAAGCGCGCCGATGGTTTCGGATGACCCGCAACATGTGCTCGCGGTTCCGCACAAAACCCTCGAACGGCCCCAGTTCAGCCGCCATCTCAGCCGAGGTGGCGTAGGACTCGCCGGTCAGAACCGCCGTGATGGCCCCGCAGAGGGCCAGCGCCTTCGGCGAGTCGTAGGGAATACCCTGCCGCATCAGTACAGTGCCGAGATTGGCATACCCCAACCCCAGCGTCCGGAACACGAAGCTCTTCTGCGCGATCGCCCGACTGGGGAAGGAGGCCATCAGAACGCTGATCTCGAGCACGATGGTCCAGAGCCGCACCGCGTGCCGGAAGTCTTCCAGGTTGAACCTTCCATCCGGCGCGTAGAACTCTCCCAGGTTGAGAGATGCGAGGTTACAGGCGGTATCGTCGAGGAACATGTACTCCGAGCAGGGATTGGACGCGTTGATCCGCCCGTCCTCCGGGCAGGTGTGCCATTCGTTGATCGTCGTATCGTATTGCGTGCCGGGGTCAGCACAAATCCACGCAGCCCAGGCGATCTTGTCCCAGAGTTCACACGCTTTGACCGTCTTGGTGACCTTGCCGTCTGTGCGCCGTTTGAGGGGCCAGTCCCCATCCTTCTCCAGGATTTCGAGGAAGCCGTTCGGAATCCGCACGCTGTTGTTGGAATTCTGACCAGACACGGTCTGGTAGGCTTTCCCATCCCAGTTGACGTCGTATTCATGGAACACGAAATGCGTGAACCCTTCGCGGGCATAGGCAAACATCCGCTGGATATAGGCTTCAGGCACTGAAGCCTGCCTGGCGGTGCAGATGGCCTCTTTAAGGGCTGCGTTGCTATTCAGGTCCGTCTCAACCTTTATTTCACCTTCGCCATTTGGCACATGGCAGGCCTTGAGCACAGCGTTGAGCTTCTTCGCACAGATCTTCGAGCCGGTGACCATGGCAGCGACTTTTTGCTCTTCGATGACTTTCCAGTCGATGAACTCTTCGATATCGGGGTGATCCAGGTCCAGGCACACCATCTTGGCTGCGCGCCGCGTGGTTCCACCGGACTTGATCGCGCCGGCTGCGCGATCTCCGATCCTGAGAAAAGACATCAGCCCGGACGACTTGCCTCCGCCAGAGAGCGATTCGTTTTCGCCGCGCAGCTTGGAGAAATTCGTCCCGGTGCCAGACCCGTACTTGAACAATCGGGCTTCGCGGATCCAGAGGTCCATAATCCCGTGCTCGTTGACCAGGTCATCTTCGATCGACTGAATGAAGCACGCATGGGGTTGCGGGTGCTCGAACGCATTCGTCGCCTTGACCATTTCCCTGTTCGTAGGGTCCACGTAGTAATGCCCTTGGGCAGGACCGGAGAGTCCATAGGCATAGTGCAGGCCTGTATTGAACCACTGCGGGGAGTTTGGTGCTGCCATCTGCCGGGCTAGCATGAAGCACAGCTCGTCATAAAAGGCCGACGCGTCCTCGTCCTTGGTGAAATAACCGTGACTCTTTCCCCAGTACGCCCAGCAGCCGGCCAGTCTGTGGAAGACCTGGCGAGCGTCACGCTCGCCGTCCAGCACCGGCTTACCATCTGGATCAGTGAGGGGCTTCCCGTCTGGTCCAAGTTGGGGGACACCCGCTTTCCGGAAATATTTCTGCGCCAGGATATCGACGGCCAACTGGTTCCACTGCTCGGGGACATCAATATCGTCCAGCTTGAACACCGTCGAGCCGTCGGGATTCCTGATCTCCGAGGAACGTTTCACGAACTTCATGCCTTCGTAGGGACCGGGGCCCATACGTGTAAACCTGCGTTCGATCCTCACGTCACCCTCCTTACTGATTGCAAACGTTCAAGACCATATTCTCTTTCAGTCGGGGCTTGGCCGGGCTGATGTCAGGCAAAAAATACGCGGGCGTCGGAAGGTCTTCCGAGGCCCGCTATTACCGAGAAAATGCGTCTAATATCTGGATGCCGAGCTTCGCGTAAAGTCTTTGTTGGGGGCTAGATAGGCACATCAGAATAACCATTGAAAATCGAGGAATCCGATAATCAGGACAGGCTAGCGGGCCGCAATATATAGAGGCCTGTCTAGTTTGTCAATACAAAATATTGTGGATTCCTGTGGATAACTGGGAAAAGGCTGGGGATAGAGAAATCACGGCCAGAGGAGCAGCGAATGGACCGGTTTCGTGGAAGGTATGAACAGGAACAGGGGCTGGGAGACGCCCTAAATTTATCGCGTCGGTGTCAGCATGATTTGCCCTAGCTTCCTCGTGACTTCTTCAATGTCGTCTCCCTCCACAGGGATGAACGTGCCTGCAATACCCAGCACCACCAGCCGGACACCAAAAGCCCGTGTCACAAAGATGCTGAAGAGACCGTAATTGCGCCGTGTAGTATTCGGACGAATAACGGACTTGATGACGAATGTGCCCTGAGATTTGAGCAGATCCCGGACGGTATTCTGATCATACATTGACTCGGTCGAATCCGTCCGCACCAGCGCCTGACCGATCAACCATTCCAAATACTCGCCATAGTCCTGCGTGGCCGGGTTTGTCCAGGCTAGTCCGACACAGATCCCCAACAGCACAACAAGAATGGCCAGGACGGTGTTGTTCATCGCTGCCTGTCGCTGGAATGAGCCACGAATGCCTGCCTAGCCTCTGTTCCTCTCGCTTGGGGGATGATGTCCCTGCTACAAGCCCGAGTCAAGATTTTCGACGACGGCGCGGCGCGGGTATCCTATTTGACAAATGAATGCTTGCTGATTAGCCTATCGGGCGGACGGCGAGTCCACCGTACAAAACCGTAGCGGAGTAACCCGCGGAGGGAGGTCACCATGTTTGTCTGGAGCAAGCAGATTGTGATTGGACTGCTGGCCGTCTTCGTCATTGTGTTCGCGTTATTCCTGGCACAGGGTTCCACGGCTGCATCGAGTAACCTGAAGATTCATACGACGCGCTGGATTACCTTGAACTATGCGGGACTGGTCATCTGGATTTTTGTCTGGATGATCGACCAGGCGCGCGTTCGCGGGAAGAATGTCTGGCTGTGGCTGGTTCCGTTCCTGCTCGCTCCGCTGCCTGTCCTCATGCTCTTCATCCTATTTCTTCAGCGCAAGCTCAAGGCTTGACAGGCCTGGCCAGTTTCAGCGCCGGACTTGCGGTACGAGTTGGAAGGCCTGACCAGGTTTCTACGTCGGTTGAGTGTTCAGGTAATCTCGCAATCGCCATAAGAGCCCTAGGCCCGGCAGTGCGGCAAGAAAAGTGATGAAAAAGAAAACTACCCACCCGACCGTCTCCACGAGATACCCCGATGGCGGTCCGACAAAGACCCTTCCGAGGGCTCCCAGCGCCGAGAGTAAGGCAAACTGAGTGGCCGTGTAACGGTGGTCGCACAGGGACATGAGGAGCGCCACGAACGCAGCCGTCCCCATGCCGCCGGACAGGTTTTCAAAAGCCACGGCTGAGACCATCACGAGGTAGCTCTTCCCGGTCCAGGCGAGCACCATAAACGACAGGTTGGACACCGCCTGCAACAAACCAAATAGAAGCAGCGCGCGGAACAGTCCCATCCGCGCCATGAGCGCGCC
>JAHWYE010000112.1 GCA_020028195.1 Nitrospirota bacterium | reverse complement strand
CGAGCGGTTCAAGGGTCCGCGAGTCGCAGACAGCCAGGTATTCAACACGAGCCAGGGGCTGAGCGGAGATGGCTTCGAGCATCACTCGACGGATCTTGGCCGCAGAACGAATCCCATCCAGGACCGCAGCCCGTCCCGCTTGTAAGGCACTGTACAGCACCGGCGCGGCGCGGCGTTGAGCCGGGTCGAGGTACTCGTTCCTGGAACTCAAAGCCAGGCCGTCGCGATCTCTCACGGTTGAGCAAAGCATGATCTGTACGCCGAGATTCAAATCATCAACCAGCTGTCGCACGAGTGCAACCTGCTGGAAGTCTTTTTGGCCGAAGAAGGCGAACTGCGGTCTTGCCAGGCTGAGCAACTTCGTCAGGACGGTGGCTACCCCTTCAAAGTGGAGAGGCCGGATTTTGCCTTCCCACCGCTGCGTCAGGTCGCGAACCACGACCGACGTTTGAAACTCTGGCGGGTACATGCTGGCCAGAGACGGCACGAAGAGCACATCCACTCCTTCCAGGCGACAGAGCGCGGCATCGGACCGGAATCGTTTCGGGTACTGCGAAAAATCTTCTCCGCGGCCGAACTGGCGCGGGTTCACAAAGAGACTCACAACGACCGCGTCGCACGACAGACGCGCTTTCCTGATGAGGGAACGGTGCCCGGCGTGAAGCGCTCCCATCGTCGGAACCATCCCGATCACCACTCCGTCTCGATGGAGTGCGCGACTCCACGCCGCAAGGGCCGCGACCGATCGAATGATTCGCATCAAGAAGGGTTTTTCGCTGTGGCTCGAGCGCTGGACATCTTGCATGTCGGGCGAGAGCCATACCGGGAGTTGGGGGCAGGAGCAAGCCGGCGGACCTGGGCTTTATCGGCCAGGTGCTCGAGGAGATCTTTGACCGTCCGTTCCAAGACGGGATGGCACCAGTCTGGGTCCAGCTCGACCAGCGGGGTCAGGACGAATCGCCTCAGATGCAAGCGAGGGTGGGGGATCGCGAGGCCAGGATCGTTGATAATGCGGGTCCCGTAAAAGAGGATGTCCAGGTCCAGCGTTCGCGGGCCATCACGTCGTTCCTGGTTGCGGCCCAACGCCTGCTCGATCTCGCGGCACACCTCGAGCAGGCTGTGCGGCGTCACCTCAGTTTCGAGCTGCACGACGCCGTTCAGAAACCAGCCGCTTCCGGGATTGCCTGCGTCGTTGACCGGCTCGGTTTCGTAGAGAGACGACACGGCAGTCACCTGGGTGGCAGGCAGGAGGCTCAACAGCGTGAGAGCACGATCGCAGAAATCCAGCCGGTCGCCCAGATTCGACCCGAAGCCGATGTAGACCGTCTCACGAGGCATTGTGAAAACCCGTTAATCGTTAAACGTTCACCGTTAAACGTAAGGCGATTGATGTCGTCTCTTTCGATTAACGATTAACGAATAACGTTTCACGGCGGTTAGAATCCGGCCTTCTTAATCCGTTCGACCACCTCCGTCAAGCGTTCTTTGGGCGTGGTCAACGTCATGCGGATATACCCCTCGCCTGCCGCGCCAAATCCGTTCCCCGGCGTGGTCACGATACCGGCCTTTTCCAACAGGTGCGCGGTAAAAGCGGTCGAGGTGTAGCCCTTGGGCGCGGCGATCCACACATAGAAGGCAGCAGGGGGCATGTCCACAGCCAGCCCGAGTCTCTTGAGGCCTGGCACGAGCACGTCTCGTCGCTCTTGGTAGAGTTTTCGCAGTCCATCAGTCAGTTGATCGTCGGACTGAATGGCCGTGATCCCCGCTTCCTGCACGGCCTGGAAGATGCCGGAATCAAGGTTGCTCTTCACCTTGCCGAGTCCTGCAAGAATCTGCTTGTTGCCCACGGCGAACCCGATCCGCCAGCCGGTCATGTTGAAGGTCTTGGACAGCGAATGAAACTCGATCCCGACCTCTTTGGCTCCCCCGACTTCCAGGAAGCTGGGTGGGCGACGGCCGTCGTAATAGATTTCGGAATAGGCCGCGTCATGGCAGACGATAATCTGATGCTCGAGGGCAAATGCCACGACGCGATCGAAAAAGTCCTTGCCAGCCACGACCGAGGTCGGGTTATTCGGCGAATTCAGGAACATGAGCTTGGCCCGCTTGGCCACTTCCTTAGGGATGGCGTTCAGGTCCGGCAGGAAGCCGTTCTGCTTCAACAAGGGCATGAGGTGCGGGATGCCTCCCGCAAAGATGGCCCCCACCGGGAAGACGGGATAGCCTGGGCTTGGGACCAAGACGATATCGCCGGGATCGACAAAAGCCAGAGGGACATGGCCGATGCCTTCCTTGGAACCGATCAGTCCAAGCACTTCGGACCGTGCGTCCAACGTCACTCCGAAGCGGCGCTGATACCAGTTGGCCACCGCTTGGCGGAAGGGGAGCAGTCCTTCATAGGAGGGATACTGATGGTTCTTGGGATCAGCCGCTGCCTGTTTCAGCCGCTCGATAATTGGTGTGGGAGTCGGCAGGTCCGGGTCTCCAATCCCCAGGTTGATGATATCCACGCCGCGCGCAATGGCTTTCTGCTTCATCTCATCGATGGCGGCAAAGAGGTACGGTGGAAGGGTCTTGATCCGGTTCGCGAACTCTATCGGAAATCCGGCCATGCGGGTAGACTCCTTTCGTCCGATGTCGAGCTGTCCCGCTGCAGTCGGGGAGAAGCGGGCTAGCCGTTCTGCAGAGGCTACTAGGTTACTTCAGAAGGAGGGCTGCAAGCAACGTGAAGGGTGGACCAGAGGGATGTGAGCAGGACCCATGACTCTATACAAGGCCGCTGTTCCCCCTTACACAACGCTGTAGCGCAAGCCTCTCTCATTGCGCTACAATGACGCTCATGAAGCATGCGATCAAGACAGCCGAGGACTTAGCCTGGCTGCTGGGCCACACGCGCGGATTTCAAGGCGGCCAGGTCACGGACGTGCATGTCCACAAGTGTCGGCTGTTGGATGAGTCCGCGGAACGGGAAGTGACTGCCGGGACCATTATTACCGCTGCCATTCGGTACGAACTTCCGATTGCGGAGAGTCGCGGTCTTCATGCCGTAACCCGAGTGGCGAAACTCACCATGATGGGCGTGACGGATTTTTCGATCTTCGAGCAAGAGGGAGCCGATTTTTCGGAGATCGGCGTGACCCACGCAGAAGCCTCGGACGGACGACTGCGCTTCTGGTTCGATCCTCGTGGAGAACTCTACGTGATCTGCGACGAAGCGGAAATCGAGGAAGTGTCCCGGCCAGCCACAAGCACGCTGATTCCGGCCGGAATGACGGAGTGGACCTTTCAAGCGGAGACCGGCGACCTGCCGCCGGTGGCGTGGTTTCTGGACCAGCTCGACCAGGTGGGAATTCCCTGTGCGTGGCGCACACACAAACGCTCTGCCCCTGCCCACCCGGCGCTCCGCTGGGAAGGACAGTTGATCCCCGCCTCAGTCCACGACGTGCCTCGGGCGGGGGTACATATGCAGGGCTACGGTCCTCTGGACGCTTCCGGCTTTGGGATTACGCTCCGCACCGCGGATCCCCACGGTAGTGGAACCGCTCGGCTGTTGGTCGCCCTCGCCGACATTACCGCCCGCAGCTTTTCCGGTACCTGTCTGGCTGGCACTCAGGTCATGGAACGGGACGAATGGTTGGCCGGGCAGCACTTCGGACGTGGGGCATGGCAAGGCGAATCGTCTGAATGAGAAGCACGACGGGACGGACGGACGGACGGAGTGTCACCCCTAATGAGAAGGAGCCGCTGAGCCGGTTTTCCTGTTAACGCACTCGACCAAGTGCCAGAACCGCAACGGATTGACTTTCTCCTTCCGAGCGATGTGCAGCGAAGTACCCTCAAGAACCGTGCTCAGTGCGAGATCGGTCCGAAATCCGATGTGCTTGCAGAGAGGAGAAATCACCTTCTCGACGGCGGCGATCAGCTTGTTTCCGTTGCTGAAGTGATTGAGCATGATAATCCGTCCACCTGGGCGGCACACCCGGATCATCTCGGTGACGACTTTGCGGTAGTCCGGTACCGCTGTGACCACGTAAGCGGCCATGATTGTGTCGAAGCTGTTGTCGGGAAACTCCATCTGGCCGGCATCCATGCGGAGCAGGACCACGTTCTCCAGCCGGTGAGTGCGCATTCGCTCCCGTGCTTTGGTCAGCATGCCGGGGGATAAGTCAATGCCCACGACTTTACAATACTGAGGATACAGCGGGAGCGTGAGGCCGGTTCCAACGCCAACCTCAAGGATCTGCTCATCTGGCAGGATGTGCAGACGACGGACTGCTGACTCTCGCGATTCGTGAAAGATTCTTCCGAAAATATGATCGTATACCGCTGCGTAGTTTGAATAGACCCGCTCAACTTTCTGTAGATCCATACGCCCTCCGTTTCCCCGCACCTTTCTCTTCTTTCGCACCCTGGCATCTTCCCGGGCCACTCTGCCGACCTCTGTGAGTGGGGAGATTCAAAAAGGCGGGAGACCCGGATCGTGGTGCTCTGTCGGAAAGGCCCGCCCGAAAAAACCGGCCTACTGTAGCGAAGTCCGCTCACCGAGTCAACAGTCTCTGCGTAATCGCCTCAAAGGGCCTCCCGATATGTCCCCGACAGGCGCACGAACCTCCAAAGCGGATCCTCGATGTGGTATCGTACGCCGCATGTTGCTGGCCGGCTTCTTCGGGGCGATACTCCTCGCCGCATTTGTGCTCGGGGACTGGTTTCACTTTACAAGTCTGACGGCCCCTTCAAGCCGGTATGGATGCGGGATTGCGCGCATGGAGGATCGGCTGCCACCACCCTTGGCCGTTGTGATGGATCGATTCGACAGGAATGGACTGCTGGCTCTGCCGCACGGGGTCGCGCGATTTTTCCGGGAGGAGAAGCGAATTGTTCTGCGGCCGCAATACCAGCTCTTTTCGTTGAAGTTCCGAACCGCTTGGCCGATGAAGGGCTCGATTGAATTGGAGCCGGAAGGCGACGCCACCAAATTGACCTGCGTGAAGCGGATCCCTTGGTCGTCGGCGCTCCTCACCCTCCTGTGGTTTGCTTGCGTGGGAGTGGGGACGGTCGGCTTCGTCCTCTCCTTCCTGATCAACGGAGGGCTCACCTCCCTCAGCGGCGTCCTGATGGGGCTGGGGATCACCGGGCTGGGGCTCCTGGTGCTCGCGTTCGGCCTCACCACGGTTTCGCTCGCCTACCGCCTCGAGAACCAGCGTCTGACGGAGGCTTACCAGGAGTTGCGCGACGCCTTGGCATCCGGTAGTGCTCATCCCCTCTGAGGTGAGAATCGGCGCAGTTGGCCGTTCGCACCCTGGAAGGAGATGATCCAAGCAATTGTCCTTGGTACGTCGACGTAGCCATCTCGACGATATTGAAAGAGTGTGGATGGGAATCAAGATCTGAACGCATCGAGAAAAGGCTCATATTCGCTGGCCAGGTCGCTAGTCTGTCTGGATCGGATCAGTCCTGCAATGATGCCGCGGTGCTTCTGGTTCAGGCCTGACTCCACAAAGGCCTGGCGGTAGAGGGCCCATTGCCGGGACGGATCGGCGGCAACTCGTTGCCGCTCTTCAGGGGCCAGAGCGTTGAGCGAAGCGGTGAGGTGGACGATCGCCTTCTCGACGCTATGGTACGGAGGGGCCAGTTTAAGGCGCGCGTAAAAGACTTCTAGGCGGCTGCGGAAATCGTCACGCAGGACCTGGATTGCATCGAGCGTCTCGCGCGCCTTGCTCACGGGGTGCCTTCCTAGCCAGGATTATTCATGACGGTTCTTCGCGTTCCACCCGTTGCAATCGAAGAGCAACGGGTGCCCGGCAGTCGCGTTGCGTTGCACCCATTGCACCACAGGAGCAATGGGTACCCGGCTTGGAGCCTAAGGGGAGGCGTACCGGGGACCCGTTGCTCTGCCGAATGCAACGGTGATCAGTACGTTGACCGACTGAGTGGCGAGCCCGCCCGCCTGGCCGCCGAGAGGCAGCGGACAGGCTTGTCGGAGCAGCGAATCCGCGATTGCAGCAGAAGCGTTCATGAATAATCCGGGCTAACCCTCCGTGGGGAAACAGGATAAT
>JAHWYE010000111.1 GCA_020028195.1 Nitrospirota bacterium | reverse complement strand
AAAGATGTTTCCTGTGCAGATAAACAGAATGGACTTCATAGACCCACCGTACCTCAACCTCCATCGTAACACATCCTTGGCTTGATCCATTCCTCTCCCTTTCTCTCTCTCGAGGGTCTTTTTTGCCATACTCAGGCGCACTCGGAGTGAGAGAACCGGGCAGGGGCAACGAGCAAGCCGTAGCGGCAGCACAGCGCGCCCGCACCGTGAGGTGAGAGGAACCAGGGCACTGAGGTCAGCGGCGGGAATATCCGGTCCGGACAGAGTCCTCGCAATGAAGAGTACCTCTTTTGAGGGGGGGGATACCCCTCTTGTGGAATTGATCGGATTGCCACTTAGGTACAGTTTTGTGCGTGGTGATTCTCATTAGGTGCAGTTTGTGGCTGGTAGTGGTCATGATGTTGCGTCTGCTAGCAAGTGTGGTTGTGTCTCTCTGCTGTGAGCTCCTCCTCTGCACCGCGAGTTCAGTCGTGGACAACGGGCCGAGAATTCGAGAACGTCTCCACGACCTGGTCAGGGAGTTTGGAATCAGTCCCACTCGGTAACGGAGAACCCGATGAAGCTGCCAGCTACTGCCAACGGGGCACATAACGGAAAATTACTGGAGCTGGACTACGAGCGTGAAACCATTCGGCTGCTCGGCGTGGGGGGCGAGCAAATGGGCACCGTGGCCTGGGGATCTGTGATTGAACTGATCCTGGGCATACGCGCCCAGAATCAACCCGAGGCTCTGCGCACTGAGTTGATGGACTCCCTCGTTGTGAATGTCCGCTACCGTACGCCTGACGGTCAGTGGTTCGAGAGCCGGCCTTCAGGGGTTGGGGAGGAAGGGCTTTTTATTGAAAGCAACGATCCGCTTCCGGTCGGGACCAGATTGATGATGGAGTTTGCGTTCTCTGACTGCCCTTCAGAATGGCTGGGAGCGAAGGGGACCGTCGCGTGGGTTTGTCCAAACGCCGACCAATATAGGTTCCCTCCCGGAATGGGTGTACGGTTCACCGAAATCTCCGAGGAAGGGCGTGCGCGACTCGTGGACCTGGTCAAGTCCCTCAACCAAGCCCGCCAGAGAGTTGAGTCCCCTAGCCAGGCAGTGGGCGAGCGCGAATCGGGTTGTAGCGATGGATCGGGGTCACCTTATTCCCTGCCCTCCTGGCATGGACAGCCCACCGCGCGTACGTCGTGAAGTTGAAAAGGTCTCGGGCTCTGTGGCGACTCATGCCACGCACACATCACGTATGGGGAAGGCACGGGGTTGATCGAGGTCAGGACTACCGGTGTGTGAGGGTAAAGTGGTGGAGCCAGGCCAGCTCGATCTGTACGTTAGCGCCGATCGGACAGAAGCTCGGACCGGATCGATTGTTGCTCTCGACGCGCGCTTTCAGCGTCCCGGATTGAACGTCCACCACCGAGAGATGCTCGTAAATCTCCACAATACAGCTGGTCGCGGGCGAGCGGCGATCTGCAGGGATGACTCTGGCGACCACGGGGTCCTCGAGCGTAATGAGATCCCCGGCCTGAAACACCGGCCGCTCCTTCGCTTCCATGTAGACCCAGACCCCGGCACCCACAAGCAAGAGGCAGAGCACAGCCAGAATCGAGCGGAAGGACCGGGGGTAGGAAAACTTCAGCCACCGAACGAAACTGGCCGCCCCCATCGCGATCAGCAGGCCGATGAAGCCGAGCACGAGGAAGATGAGCGCGACGCGAAGATTCATGGGCGGCTGACGTTCACTCTTTACCGAATGCCTTCTTACTGTCTCCCAACAATCCGGCCAGGAAAGAGCTGAACTCCATCGGGAAGATGAATTTGGTGGAGGGGCTGGCACCCATGACCTTCAAGGTCTCCAGGTATTGCAGGCTCATGGTTTTCGAGTCCACCTCCCTGGCCACTTCAAAGATCTTTCTCAGGGCGAGCGCAAACCCTTCCGCCCGCAAGCTCGCCGCCTGGCGGTCCCCTTCAGCTTTCAGGATTGCCGCCTGCTTCTCACCCTCCGCCACCGTCACGGCCGCTTGCTTCGCCCCTTCCGCCTCGGTCACCGTAGCCCGCCGGCTCCGCTCGGCGGACATCTGACGCGTCATCGCTTCCTGGACCTCTTTCGGCGGCGTAATTTCCCGAATCTCAACCGTCGTGATCTTCACTCCCCAGCGTTGAGTCACCTCGTCCATTCTGGCCTGTAAGAGGTGGTTAATTTGATCGCGCTTGGCCAACACATCATCAAGCGGGATGTCACCCACAACCGCCCGGAGAGTCGTGGTGGCAATCCCATGGGAAGCCCCGGAGAAGTCCTGGACCTGGACCACGCTGGAGATCGGGTCGAGGACCTTCGAATAGATGAGAAAGTCGATGGAGATCGGCGCATTGTCCTTCGTGATACAGGTCTGGTGCGGGACCTCGAGATACGTCTCACGGAGGTCCACCCAAATGGGCCGATCGATGACCGGAATGATGATGACAAGGCCCGGCCCCTTTGGCCGTGGGAGGACTTTGCCCAGACGGAGGACGACGATGCGCTGATATTCCGGGACGATCTTGATCGTGGCGACCAACAGGAGCACAACTGCCACGAATGTGACCGCCAATCCAATGGACACGGAGACCTCTTCCATAGACACGGTGACCTCCTTATCCCGGGTAACCTGGGGGTAAAAGCAATGAAGCAGACCAGCGATGGGAGAAATGCCGGGAGAACGTTACACGAGACAGTCAGCGATGTCTAGCAACCGCCACCTCTGGCATTTCCTTCCAGTCACCATGCTCCGCGGAAGGCGCGGGGGAGGAGTGAAAGAATAGGGTTCCCGGCCTCTGCCTGTCCATTGACAGCAGGCACAAAGTCCTCTAGAGTACACGTTGACCAGAATTCTGGTCAACGCAGTACATTGGGAACCGGCTATGTCAAAAATCCTCCCCATCTCAGAAGTGAAGGCCCGGTTGCCTGAGCTGGTGACCGGCGTCGCCGAGCGCGAGGAAGAGGTGGTCGTCACAAGGAATGGGAAACCGGCCGCCGTGCTCCTCAACTACGCCGAGTATGAACGGTTAAAAGAAACGCTCGACGTGCTGACCGATTCCCACCTGATGCGGCAGGTGCGCCGGAGCAAGAAGTTCTACGCCAGGGGAGCCAGGGGTCTGTCGTTTGAAGACGTCTTTGGAGAGCCCCTGACGCCGCCGCGGGCGCGCCCTCGGTGAGAGCGGCCTTTCAACCGGACATTCCACCCCACGTCGCCGCAGTCATCCGCCACCTCCCGCCGGACCTGAAACGCAGCATCAAAGCCGCCATCCGCACGCTCAGTTATGCCCCTGACAGCGGGACGCCGCTGGTGAGGGAGCTGGATGGATTATGGAAGTACCGGGTGCGGCGATTTCGGATCGTCTACGCAGTGGATCGGCCGCACAAACGCCTCAAGGTTGTCGCAGTCGGCCACCGGCGCCGGATTTACCAAGACGTGACTGCACACCTTGGCCGCAAATCGTGAGTCCGAAGAGTGGCGCGGGGCAGGTCCCCTGTTCTGGTTCCAACGTGCGAAGACGGGATTGCGGAACCTGTGTGGAAGGGAGTACAAGACGGGGTCATGGATCTCCCGTTCGACCCGGCCATCGCCGCCCACACCGCATTCCAGCTCGCGCAGACGCGCAACGAGCTGGGCATGGATGGGGCATCGGCGGCCGAATGGAGGCCGCCTTCTCGGCGAGCGCCGGGGACGACGCCACGCAGGCGTACCGCCGGCTCCTGACGCTAGGCGAGCGCTATCCGACCGCCCGCGCCTTCCAGGCATTCCTCATTTATAGTACCTGGCAGCAAGCCGCCGAAGACCCGATCGCCGAACACTTTCAGCAAGGCCTGACACTCTGCGACCGGTTTCTGGCCGGACCCGAACCCTCCGACGCCCGGAACCTCACGCAAGTCCGAGCCCTGCGGACGTCGTTCCTCAGCGGTCTGGGAATCAAGGAACAGGACGACGTCGGCGAGGAATACGACCGGGACTCGTTCAAGGGGGGAGACTGAGAGCAAAGGCACGGGGCGCCTGCTGCAGGCGCCCCGTGGAGTGACTGTCGGATTACTTCAGGTGCTTGCTGACGAGTTTCGTCATCTCGAACATCGACACCTGTTTCTTGCCGCGGAATACCGCCTTGAGCGCGGCGTCAGCGTTGATCATGCGTCGGTTCTTGCGGTCCTGCAGCTTTTTGCGCTTGATGTAGGCCCAGAGCTTCTTGGTCACTTGGGTGCGCGGCATGGCTTTGTTGCCGATCACCACGCCGAGAGCGGCGCTGGGTTTCATCGGTTTCATGAATGCGGCACTCGGCTTCCTCTTCTTCTTAGCCATCGTCTGTCTCTCCTCTCAATAGAGTTGGGTGCAATGTCCCCCTGGGGACGGGGACGGTCAGCGCAGAGTGCGTCAACCCGAGTGAAAAGTCAACCACCCATACCCCTTTTTTCTTCCCCCTAAGTCACGATTGCTCTCGAAGGGGATGTAGCGACGGAACTGGAATGGACTGCAACCTACTGTGAGGGGCTGTCAGCCTCCTGCAGGTGTTTCCCCCCCTGCCTATCCAGCATCTACCCGATTTCCAGCAGGTATTATTATATGGCAAATGATGCGTCACCATTGGGGCCGAGCTCATGTACGTGGAAGCTTTTTGCCAGGGATCTTTTTCCGGGCGTTCTCTCCCGCGAGCACAGGTCGAGATGCCATGTCGACTGTCTTGGCCAGGCGTCGACGTAATCGCGCTCATCACAAATCTCTCCCCTGCAGGGCTTGCGCTCTCCCTGTCTGAGAACACCAAGCTGGCGATGAAGGAGAAGGCTCGCATCGACCTTCCCAATGGGATCACCCTCCAGGTCGTCCCAGTCCATGCCAGACAGGAACCGAGAAGACTCGTCGCGGGATTTAAGGTTGCCACGATCGAACGGGGAGCGCAGGAGTGGGAAGCGCTCCTTCACAAGGCGGAGAAATAACCGGACATCTAGGCCATTGTAACCCTATTGCCGACCAGTCGAGGTCTTCACTCGCTGAGCGGCGGAGCCAGGAAAGGAGAGGACCATGAAACCCATGTCCGGCGTGGACGCAAAGTTTGCATTCCTTGAGCCGAGAGAGAGGCGTGCTGCTCGGCACTTGTGCCCGGGGATCCTGGTCTATTCACAGACGGGGAAGTTGCTGTACCTGAACCGCCGCGCCTTGAAAATGACAGGCCATCTCGGTCAGGTGGAGACCGGGCCATTCACCACGTCGCATACGAGACAGGTGATCGAGCTCCGTGGTCAAATCCTACAAACCCTTACCAGCCGCATGACGGCCAACGTCTGGGACCCTTTCGAATTGAAGCGCGTAATTTTTGAACCTGGGAAAAAGATCCTGCTTCGCGGAGTCGGCCTGCCTAATCGGAATGCAAGTAATCACTCGCATATCCTCATTACTCTGGAGGAGGTCAGGCTGCGGCACGAGCACAGGGCTCAACTGGCGCAAGTACAGGTTCAACCTGCTAAGAGCCGGAGGGTCGTCGTCCCGGAGCTTACAACGCTGGTGGGCCAGGGAATGGCCGCCAGCGCCCTAGTGACTAGAGCGACCTCAGGGACCATTCATTAGATGAGACGTGTTAGAAAAGGAGGGTTCCGCAGTGGCCGCGCCGCGAATCCCCGTCGCGTGGAAGCGAATCTGACGCGGGATGGCCAACTCTCCTGAAGAAACTTACGACAGAATATAGCGCCCGGATTTTCGCGTGCCAACCCGCCGGACCAGGCCGGCTTGCAGCAACGGATTGAGCAGGTCCATGGCTCCCTGCTTGGAGACGCTGATCCCGTCGCGGATTTCTTGTGGTGACAGGCTCTTCCGGTCTCTGAGCAGGCGAAGCAGTTGCTCTTGCTTCGGGCGCAACACAATCTTCTTGGGGCCGGCCTCGGCGGAGAGGTGCTGAACCCGTGCCCACACCTTTTCAAGGGTCAGGTGAAGGGCGTCCGCAGCGTACTCCAACCAACTGGTCAAATCGCCACCCTGCGTCCTGACCGTTTGCAAGGCTTCGTAATACCGGGGCCGATCCTGCCAATACACCTCGTCCACAGAAAAGATATGGTGCGTATCAAAGCCCCGGCGATACAGTTCCCAGAGC
>JAHWYE010000387.1 GCA_020028195.1 Nitrospirota bacterium | reverse complement strand
CCACTAATAATCTAGTGGCGAGTTGTGTTGACTGAGGCAGCAAAGGAGCCATCCTTTTCATCCTGTTCCGGTCATGAATAGTGTCCTATATATACTAAATTGATACAGTTTATCAACAATTATCTTTCATAAGTCAAAATTAGCGCCCAATCAAACAGAAGCTCGCCTATTGCACCTTAGACAGGAACCGACTTAGAAAAACCAAAAGCGGAAACGCCTAGGTAGGAGAATCGAAACAAATACCCTCAAATGACAAGAACTTTGGTGGCGGTGGGCGGGATCGAACCGCCGGCCCGCGGCTTATGAGTCCGCTGCTCTACCGACTGAGCTACACCGCCACAGGCTGAGTTTGTACCAAGTGAAGCGTTCTGCGTCAAGAGGTATGCTGGTGACATTGCAGGCAGGCGGGTGTTCGATTTAAATGGAGTCAGGGAGGAGGACGAAGAGAAAGATCGTTAGCCAATCAGATCAGGATTGAGTCTGTCCAACGAACGGATCACACTGGCTTTGATCTCGTTATAGACGATGGCTCGGCCGGTTTGGCGAAGACGGCTGAAGATCCCCTCTACAATGACCTGGTCGCCATCGTGCACATCTGCCTTGCCCAACCCCACCACCTTCACTGAACCGCTGACGTCCTTGAGCAGGAATCCGTAAGCCAGCTGCCCTTGTCGCCCGCCCTACCACCACCACTAATTGCTTATCGTATTGGTCTGGGTGGGACAGCAATTCGGTGATCTCCAGCATGCTCGCCGTTGAAAGCCTAGTTGGCGTCAATGCGAGCAAGAAGGCTGTCGTTAGAGAGGCAGCCCGGGAAGCTATGAAGAGTGCACGCAGGGACCGAGCAGTCATTGCAGAGGATTCCCTCTAAGTAGGCCCATTATACCGCCGTCGCGGTGAAATTCAAGGCGCTTATTCGGGCGAGGGGAGTCAGATCGGCGGTTAGGTGATGGGGGTCGGATCAGGGCTGGGTGAAAACGGGAAATAGCCTTTCTAGCGTGAGCGTAGATGGGGGTGCTCCTCGCCCGTGAAGCTTTTCAGGACATGCTCTCCCATCTCGCTGAGTTGGGGCGTTTCCGTTTTCTTCTCTTCCAGCGACTCACGAGCAACCGCTCTCGGCTTCGGCGAAATCCGACTGAGCAACTCTTGTTCCAGCGCATCCGGTGCCGCGTCCATCTCGGCCAGGATGGCGGACAGACGCTGGAGGGCAAAGAGCGATTGTAACCTGCTGCCATATTCGGTGAGTTGGCTACATTCCTGGACAATCGTGAGCCAGAAGCGGGTTTCAATTTCTTCAGGGAGTGTACCAGCTGCAAAGGCCCTGAGCTTCTCCAGGAGGTCCTCCTCGGTTCGCTCAAGGCCATCGTAGGAGGCCACCGAGCGTTCGATAGGACGGGCTGAGAGGGCAGCAAAGGTGTCTTTCCACAGATCAACTGGCGGCAGGGCTGCCTGCTCAGCGGCTGATTTGGAGGCCTGGACTGTGGCCTGGAGGCTCTGCAAATACTGGTGGAGAAATTTGAGCTTGCGTCCAGCGAGGCTACTGGCCGGAATCCCCCAGATGTGCGCGATCTCGTGATCCTGGAGTGTCACTCCCGCCGCTATCGCGTGCTCGCGCCCAACGATCTCGAGTCGCTTACACTCCCGCTCCTGCTTCCTGAGCCTGGTCTGGTACTCAATGCACAGGCGTTCTCTCCGGTAGTCCTCTTCCTCGATCTCGTCCTTTTCCCATTTCTGCTCCAGCGCCCTAAGGGCTGGTTTGGAAACGGCTGTGCGCGCTTGTTTCTTGAGCTCCTGGACCCTGTCTGAATCCAACCCGAACCGCGAGACGAGAAGTTGTTCCGTCAACGAGCTGAACGAATCACTCAGGGCGATCTGCTTTCGCAGGCATTCCATTTGAAGCCATGTCCGTTCCCGTTTCCGGCGTACCCGAGACCGGTATTGCTCGACTCGATCCGCGACCCCCTGAATGGCTTCGCGAGAGATGATCGGGGTTTTGGGCTGCTCCCCAGCCTGAAAGCGGGGGTCCGGACGGTCCGCAGCCATGTACCCAATATCCTCCTGAGTGACGTCGAGGTACTGGAGTAGCAGCAGGCGTAGCACGATGCGCCCCTGGACCGGCAGGTCATTGACAACGGCCTCGACCTGCTCTGCAGAGAGCACGGTTGCGGTGGGGGCGTCCTTCTTCATGACGGGGACCACAGAATTAGGCTGCGCCATTCTCTTTTGACTCCAAGTAGGTGGCCACGTATTCACGGATTTCCTGGACTGTGCCGCTGGCATAGAGATCTCTCGGTATTTCGACCCGAACCAGCTTGGCAGGATCGACGCCGCGCTCGACGGCGTAGGCTTCGTCTACGTACAGGCTGACTGACCCATCCGGGTACCTGATCGCACAGAGTGCCGTTGACTCTTCCATGTCCACTACCTTGCGGTCGGCTTATGAGCCCTGATCAAGCTGGCATCCAGCTCTGCTGATAACATAGCGGGCCTCTCCCTGTCAAAGACGTGGACTGTCGACCTCTGTCGCGCCAAAGCACTGCCGGCGCCAGACCACATAGGCCGTAAAGGCAATCAGGGTCAGCAAAAAAACGGTCCTCACGCGCCCATACCCGAAGCAGGCATAGTTTGCGGTCGCGTTGAGGAGACCAAAGGCCGCATAGGCCAGGTAGAGCAGCAAGGACCAGCGGCGCAGGCGCATGAATCCGTAGCCGATCAGCGTGTGGAGAGTGGGCGACTGCGCTTTTGCCAGGCTTCCCCAGAGACCTGAGGGTTTGGTGCAGAAGACGGTCAGTGCGTACTCGGGATTGGCGATGATGATATAGAGATCCGTGAAGGCTGTGAGAAAGAACAGCGCCCCTAAATACCGAACGTCGTGAGCACGTTCCCAGACCACCTTGAGCGTGGTGCCCAACCTCGCCAGCCCTGCCTGTGCTGGTGCATGAGGAAGAAAGGCATCGTAGCTCTGGAACGCCCACCAGGGTAGGACAAGGAGCATGAGAAAGAATATTGCGGCTCCACTTCCTGCAAGGTGGCCGATACCCGATGCACAACCCAGCAATGCCGCGGAGATCACGAACGTGGTGGCGGCCTGACCAGTTCTTCGCCTGATAAGGTGGCCTAAACCCGGCAGAAGCGCCGAAAGGAGAGCGGCAAGGGGATCATAGGAATGGACTGAGATCG
>JAHWYE010000386.1 GCA_020028195.1 Nitrospirota bacterium | reverse complement strand
GAGGCGAGAACGCGGAAAGATATCCTGCTAAAGGGGGGGGGCGAGGGGGTCGTCTGCTTCGCCGGCGGCGTGGGCGAGACTTACGGTTCGCGCTTTGCGTACCTATCGAGCCAAGCCGCCCAGATGAGGTAGAGGCAAGCCAGTGCCATGAGTATCCCGATGATCGTCAGCCAGAACAGGACTTCAGGAATGGGCACGCCCACAATCAACGCAACCGTGGACCCGACAATAATCAGGGAGATCAGTGATCCGAGGATGAACATATCTTCGCATCTTCTCGCTTGTGAACGGCGGCAAGGCTAGGCCGTAAGCCCTGCTTCCCGCCCCCACTCGGGTCCGACCATTCATCATTGAACATTGAGCATTTGTCCCCATCCCACCGACACCCACGCTACGCGGAAGCTGAAATGTCAGGGCTTAAAACCTTTCTGCCCCGGGTTAGCGGAGTCGGCGATAGACCTCGCGGCGGTGACGGACATAGTGGATCGTGATCTGCAGAGCGGCCGTATCCACTTCGTACACGATCCGGTAGTCACCGACTCGAATTCGATAGAGCCGTTCAGCGCCCTGCAATTTGGTCGATTGGCGAGGAAGGGGATCGCTCTTAAGCTGATCGAGGCGGTCAAGGACGCGGGCGATGAGTGGCTTGGGCAGGGAGTCAACCCGGAATATTCATGGCGGTTCGTCGCGAAATCGTGCAGACGCCAAGCGAAACGGGCGCGTGGAGCCACGAAGGACCGAGGCGTACTCTTCTGGAGTACGTTGAGGGACTGAAGGGCGAGCCCGCCTGGTGCAGCGGCGTATCCGCGATTGGAGCAGAAGCGGCCATGGAGAATCCGGGTTAAAGTCTCTTTCGACGGATGGCTTGAAGCTGAGGCTATAGGAGGCCACGTCTTCGCAGCCGCTTCTTCATATCCTCGAGGCTGACCGAGGGTTCGTCGCGCCGCTCGGCCACGACCCCAAGATCATGCAGATCCTCCATGAGTCGCTCGTACCGCCTGCGGGACAGTACCACGCGAGCAGTCTTACCTTTTCTCCCAGTGACGTGTCGTTCCTTCACAACACTCATGTCATGTCGCCTCCTCACTGAGGGTTCTTATACCTTATAACTCAAGTTGTTGTCGAGGCCAGCCCACCGCCCCCAGTTCCCTGCTCTCCGCCATTAGCCATAAGCCATTAGCTCTTCTCTCTCAGCCATCCGCCATTCGCTCTCCTCCGCAATACTCCGACACTTTTGCCCTTTGCCCTTTTGCCTTTTCCCTTGCCGGCCTCCGGCCGCTCCCCTCCGCCCGCCCTCCGTCACTTTTACCTTTTAACTTTGACCTTTTGCCTTGCCGGCCTCCGGCCGGCCCGCTGGACATCGCCTCCTAAGCCGGCGTAGCATCCCTCGGGTTTAGCATGGAAGGCTCCAGAGGAAAGTGTCTTGAGACCGGCCGTGCTATCTTCAGCCGTCCAGCGTAAAGAAAACGCTTGACCAAAGTTCGCAAAAATGCGAACATAGCGACGGAGCCATGCGGTGCCGAGAATCCATGTGCTGTTCTATCAGGAGGATGACGGCACAATCCCGGTGCTGGACTGGCTGGATAGTCTGCCGCCCAAAGCTCAGGACAAATGTGTGGTCAAGATTGAGCGTCTGAGGGAACTGGGCCATGAACTCCGCCGACCGGAAGCGGACTTTCTTCGCGATGGCATCTATGAGCTGCGCGTTGGACTGCGGGGAGTGAACTACCGATTACTCTATTTCTTTCACGGAAAGGGAGCTGTCGTGCTCGCTCACGGTCTGACCAAGGAGCGTGTTGTTCCACCGCGGGAGATACACGAAGCGATCAGGCGGAAGCGGAAGTTTGAACAAGACCCTGACAAGCACACGTATCAAGAGGCGTGAATATGCCAAAAACCAAAAGGCCATCCACCACGGACGCGGTGGACATCCTCCATCGCCGGTACTATGAGGGCAAGCCGGAGCGGCTCGCGGCACTCGAAGAGGCGCGGGCGAACGACAACGTCGCGCGGAAGATTACTGCTCTCCGCACCCAGGCAGGCCTCACTCAGCGACAACTGGCCAAGCTCGTCGGCACGACCGCGTCGGTCATATGTCGTCTGGAAAATGCCGACTACGAAAGCCATTCCTTGGCGATGCTGAATCGGATCGCTGCGGCCCTGAACCAGCGTGTCGAGATTCGGTTCGTCCATGCAGGCCGGCGCATACAGCATGCCTGAGTGGCCTATGCCGCTGTTGCGCATTAAAAAGGCAGTACCGCTCCAAGGGTTTCGGCTGCGCTTGACCCTGACGGACGGGTCTGTGGTCGAGCGGGACGTGTCCGAGTTGCTGGTCGGCCCCATCTTTGACCCCATTCGCAGCGACCCCGCCCGCTTTCGCGAAGTACGGGCAGAGGAGGGATCTGTTGCCTGGCCGAACGGGGCCGACCTATGCCCCGACGTGCTGATCTGGGGCGGACCTCCGCCGCGAGAGCCCCGGACCCCTCCGAAAGAGCTCCACCTCGAA
>JAHWYE010000385.1 GCA_020028195.1 Nitrospirota bacterium | reverse complement strand
CTACAAGATCGAGAAGAAGCGCCGAGGGGTCGGTGACCGGCAATTCCTTGAGCGCGTCTTTCACAAGCTCTTGCTGAACTTCTCCTGGTGGGTCAACCGCAAGGACGCAGAAGGCAAGAACGTCTTCCAGGGCGGCTTCTTGGGACTGGACAATATCGGGGTCTTCGACCGAAGCAGACCACTGCCGACCGGCGGCCACATCGAACAGTCGGATGCCACGAGTTGGATGGGCATGTACTGTCTGAACATGTTGACGATCGCGCTGGAGCTGGCGCGTGAGAACCGTGCCTATTCGGACGTGGCCAGCAAGTTCTTTGAGCACTTTGTTTATATTTGTCACGCCATGAACAACATCGCGGGCGAAGGGATCGAACTGTGGGACAAGGAGGACGGCTTCTACTACGACGTCCTGCATTTGCCGGATGGGAGCAATCATCCACTCAAAGTCCGCTCGATGGTGGGGCTCATCCCGCTGTTTGCGGTGGAAACGCTTGACCCGGAGGTCGTGGATAAACTTCCCGAGTTTAAACGCCGCATGCAGTGGTTTATCGACAATCGCCCCATGTTGGGCGACCACGTGGAGATGCAGACCGTCGAGGATGGTCGTATTCGCCGGTTTTTGTCCTTGGTCAATCGTGAGCGGCTGCGGCAGGTGCTGCGATACATGCTGGATGAAGGAGAATTTCTCTCTCCCCATGGGGTTCGGGCCCTGTCGCGCTTTCATCACGAGCATCCTTACGTGCTGCAGGTCAATGGGATGGAACATCGTGTGGACTACGAACCGGCTGAGTCCACCACTGGGCTTTTCGGCGGCAACTCGAACTGGCGCGGGCCTGTCTGGTTTCCCGTTAATTATCTGATCATCGAGTCGCTCCAGAAGTTTCACTATTACCTGGGCGATGACTATAAGGTTGAGTATCCCACCGGCTCTGGTCGCATGATCACCCTCTGGGAGGTCGCTGCGGAATTGTCCCGCCGCCTCACTCGGATCTTTCTGCGAGGTTCTGATGAACGAAGGCCGGTCTTCGGCGGCGTCGAGAAGTTTCAGCGCGATCCGAACTGGCGAGATCTGGTACAGTTCTACGAATACTTCCACGGCGACAATGGCGCGGGGATTGGGGCCAGCCATCAGACCGGCTGGACGGGACTGGTCGCCAAGTTGATTCAGCAAAGCGGAGAATGAGGAGCAGGGGCGGCCAGAGTAGCCCACGTGCTCGCGCGGCGCGCACGATCAGAAGGAATGGCGCGGAGCGACCATGGAATTCCCGTGCTCCCGGAGCGCGCACGATCAGAACGTGCCGGGTACCCGTTGCTCTTCACAATGCAACGGGTGATGACGGCCGCAGTAGGAATCCCCCGGTCGCCCCGCTTGAAATAGGGGGCTGCTAATGGAAGAAGTATTCGGCGGACGCGCGCAGTGAAGGGCCACCCCGGCCACGCCTGGGATAAGACGTCAAGGTGTTGGATGTGATGCGCGTAGGTAGGATCATCCAGGCCATCCCTCTAAAAGAAGGGGTAACTTAGAAGAAAGATGAAAATCAAGGCAGAGGACTGCCAGAACCTCGAGCGCGCCCTGAAGCTGGAGTGGCTTGAAACGAACGGGCGCGGTGGGTTTGCGTCGGGCACGGTCGCCGGACCGAATACGCGCCGGTACCATGCCCTGCTACTCGTGGCCAGGAAGCTGCTGGCGGAGCGGTGTGTCCTGGTGAACCATCTCGAAGAACGCCTCGACATCAACGGCAGTTCATTTCCGCTCTCCACGAATCTCTATCCCGGTACGGTCCACCCCGATGGTTACCGCCGCTGCGTCGGATTCGCAAGCGAGCCTTGGCCGACTTGGACCTATGCACTGGGTGGCGTTACGGTGGCGCGCGAAATCTTCAATCCGCGCGGACGGGAGCTTGTCGTGGTTCGGTGGCGTCTCGCTGAACCATCAACGCGCTCGGCGCGGCTCGTGATTCGTCCGATGCTGACCGGCCGGGGTTATCATTCATTGCATCATGAGAATGGCTCCATCCGTACGGATGCAACAGCGCGAGATGGACTCGTGGCCTGGCAGCCCTATGGGGATCTTCCCCAAGTCAGGGCCATCCACACAGGGGAGTATCGGCATCAGCCTGACTGGTTCCGGCGTGTCCAATATCCCGTGGAGCAAGAGCGCGGGCTGGAGTATGAGGAAGACTGGTGGTCGCCGGGCGAGGTGGCGTTCACACTTTCACACGAGAAGCCGGCTTCCCTGGTGTTCACCACAGAATTGGTCGACCCCATCAACGTGGATGCTCTCGCGAAGGGCGAGCAGCGCCGGCGCAAGGCTGTGAGAACCGGCGTGCCCAAAGGCGACCCCTTGGCGCGATCACTCTGGTCCGCAAGTGAAGCCTATATCTCAGAACGTGGGAAGCAGCACACGGTGATCGCCGGCTATCCCTGGTTCACCGATTGGGGGCGCGACACCTTTCTGTCACTGCCGGGCTTGTGTCTCGTGACGGGCCGGTATGATGTGGCGCGGCAG
>JAHWYE010000011.1 GCA_020028195.1 Nitrospirota bacterium | reverse complement strand
TGCCTCAACCTTAACCTTGACCTTAGCCTATCCGCGCAGCAGGTCTCTTGCTGCGCGGAAGGCGGCGTCCATATCAGGCATCTGGCCCAGCTCCGGGGTTATCTGGAGGTATCGGATTACATTGTCCTTGTCCACGACCATGACGGTGCGGGCGAGAAAATGCGGGTCCTTCACCAGCAAGCCGTAGGTCTTGCCGAAGTCTCCACCGCGATAGTCGGAGAGGAAGGTGACGTTGCCGATCTTGGCCTCCTTGGCGAAACGGCCTTGGGCAAACGGGGTGTCCACACTCACCGTGATCAGTTCCACCATCTTGTCGAGCCCGTTGTTCTTTTCGCTGAGGTAATGGGTCTGCTGCTCGCAGACTTTCGTATCGAGAGACGGAACCACGCTGATGATGCGCACCTTGCCCTTAGTCTCAGCGATGTTGACGAGGGACAGATCCCCCTTCGCGACCTTCACGTCGCGGAGCGGGTCTCCGACCTTGATGCCGGTTCCTTCAAGCGCTTTGGGGGCTCCTCCCATCGTCACGTTATTCCCCTCACCAGCGGTGGCACTTCCGCTGGCAACCGGCAGGTTCTTATACATGAAGCCAGCCGCAGTAGAGTCTCCCCTCTCCGCGCAACCGGACAGAGCCAGCAGGGCGAGCGAGCCAGCCGCTGCTGAGAGAATTTGAAACATCCGTTTCATGGCTTCCTCCATTGGTATCTTCGGGTTGTTTTTGCGAAGTGTCAAGGCTGCAAGAACTTCAGCAGCAAGGGATTCACGACCTCAGGCCGCTCCCACATGGGCAGATGGCCGGCCTTGGGGATGGCTTCCAGACGCGACCCCGGGATCGTCTTCTGCAGGTCTCGCCCCACCTGCATGGGGAACACGCGATCTTCTTCGCCCCAGATGATCAGGGTCGGTTGGCGAATCTCGCCGAGTCGCCTTGCAAACCCCTCTTCCCACAGGGGCAGGTTGCGCTTGACGGTCAGGATCGGCTCGATCAACCCCGGCCGTCGGCGGTTCCGGTTGGCGCGATCAAGGACGGCCGGCGTGATCAACGTCTCGTCGTATATGATCTCCCGTAGCACGGTCTCCGTCACCGACGAGCCGATCAGCCAATTGCTGAACTTGACCAGCCAGCCTGGAGCCCGGGACGTCACGGCGTGACGGACCAGCGGGGCCGTCAGTTTATCGAGCACGCGATCCGGAAGCCCGCTGATCAGCACGAGCCGGTCGACCCGGTCCGGATAGGTGAGCGCCATTCCGACCACCAGCCCGCCCCCCATCGAGTTGCCCACTAGAGAGGCGCGCTGGATGCCCAGCGCATCCACGAACGAGCGGAAGAACTCGAGTATTTGGGTTGGCGTGTAGTCGAGATCCGGCTTGTCGGACAGCCCGGAGCCGAGCAGGTCCAGGGTAATCACACGATGGTCGGCTGACAGCGCGGTCTGCTGGTACTCCCATTGCCACAGAGATCCACCGAAGCCGTGTACCAGAATGACGGGCGGCCCCTTGCCTGCATCCAAGTAGGCGAGGCGGTGTCCCTGGACCTGGACGGTCCTGATCGGCTGACGCTGGATCGAGTCGAACCATGTAGGGACATCGGTGGAAGACGCGCATGCGCTCAGAAGGACGGGTATGACCATCAGCAGTTGTCGAATGGGAGGCCGTGCGAGCAGAGGAGGTAGTCCCAACGCTTACTCCAGCTGCACCAGCGTCTCGTCGGTCTTGATATCGTCTCCCTCTTTGACATACACGGCGACCACCCTGCCGGCGATCGGGGCCGGTACCTGGCTTTCCATCTTCATGGCTTCGATAATCAGGACAGAGTCGCCAAGGTTGACCCGCTCCTCCTTCGACACCAGCACCTTCACCACTCGGCCCGGCATGGGAGACGCCACGTCGCCGGGCTTGGTGGGTTTCGGGCGCTTCGGGCTGGTCGTGCTTCCAGCCTCCGGCTGTTCAGGCACTCCGGCCAGCACTTCCTGAATCGGTTCCAGATAGACTTCCTCGAGCTTCTCGTTCACCCGAATGTAGTAGGGCTTGCGGCCGTCGCTCTTACGGCCGGCCCCTGAAACTCGAATGTGGTAGGACTCGCCGTGCAGGGAGATGTTGAACTCGACGGGGGCGAGGTGCAGTTCGTGGGCAACCGCCGGTCCTTTTTCCGGTGGAGGCTCGAGCTGCTCAGGTTTCAGTTCGCCCCGCTCCCGTTCTTCGAAGAACTCGCGCGCCGCTGCGGGGAACAGCGCTAAGGATAACTGGTCTTCGATCGCGGTGGCCTTACCCTCCAGTTCCTTCCTGGCTCCCTCCAATTCCGGCTCCAGCCGATCCGCGGGCCTGCCTTTGATTGGCTCCTCCTCCCCGATGGATCGAGCCATGATTTCAGGGTCCAGAGGGCCGGGCGGTCTCCCGTAGAGCCCCAGGAAGTAGTTCTTCGTCTCCGTGGTGATGACCTTGTAGCGTTCGCCGGTCAGTACATTGAGCGTCGCTTGGGTGCCCACGATCTGACTGCTTGGCGTGACCAGTGGGGGATAGCCCATCTCCTTTCGAACGCGGGGGACTTCCTCCAGCACCTGCTTCATCTTGTCCAGCGCGTTCTGCTCGGCCAACTGGGCCGCCAGATTCGACAGCATGCCCCCTGGAATCTGGGTGGTCAGGATTTCCGCGTCCACCCCCGTGAAATCGCTCTCGAACTGGTGGTATTTCCGCCGGACCGTTCGGAAGTGGTCGGCGATCGGCGCGAATTGCGGCAAATCCAGCCCAGTATCATAGGGGGTGTTTCGCAGAGCGGCTACCAGCGTCTCGGTCGGCGGGTGAGACGTTCCGCCGGCCAGGGGGGAAATCGCGGTGTCCAGCATGTCCAATCCGGCCGTCACGGCCATCAAGGCGGACATGGAAGCCATGCCGGACGTGTAGTGGCTGTGCAGGTGAATCGGCGTCCGGACCGCAGCCTTCAATTGCTTGACCAGCCGATAGGCGTCGGATGGCGAGAGTAGTCCGGCCATATCCTTGATGCAGAGCGTGTCGGTGCCCAGGTCTTCCAGTCGCTTGGCCAGCTCGACAAACCGATCCAGGCTGTGGACCGGACTGACGGTATAGCAGATTGAAGCCTCCACGTGCTTGCCGCAGGCCTTCACATCGCGCATGGCCGGTTCCATGTTGCGGAGGTCGTTCAGGGCGTCGAAGATCCGAAACACGTCGATGCCGTTGAAGGCTGCTCGTTCGATGAACCGCTCCAGCACGTCGTCCGCGTAGTGCCGGTAGCCCACGATGTTTTGCCCGCGCAAGAGCATTTGCATTCTGGTGTTCGGCATGGCTGCGCGCAAGGCGCGGAGCCGTTCCCAGGGATCCTCCTTCAGGAAACGCAGGCAAGTGTCGAAGGTGGCGCCGCCCCAGACTTCGAGCGACCAATAGCCGACCGAGTCCAGTTTCTGCGCGATGGGCAGCATGTCCTCGGTGCGCATGCGAGTCGCGAGCAACGACTGATGGCCGTCCCGCAGGACCACATCGGTAATCAGGAGCCGCTTGGGCGGGGCCGGCTCCAATTCAAACGTCGGGCCTCCACGTAGGTGGGCAGCGGCTTTACGGGTCGTTGTCTTTATAGGTTTTCGTGTGGCCATGAAGTGTTGAGTTTATAGCCTTGGCTTGTGTGTTTTAACTAAGCACTCAGCACTCAAAACTCATAACTTTAATTAGAGTCCTTCATAGGCGGCGATGGCCGCTGAAATGGCGACCACGAGGTCCTCGGGCTCGATGTGGTCGTCGTAGGTGAACAGTTCCGGATGCGTGTCGAGGTACGACGTGTCAAACCGGCCGGCCTGGAAGTCCGGCTCCTCCATGATCTTCTCCAGAAAAGGAATCGTCGTTTTGACGCCTCGTAGCACATACTCTTCCAGGGAGCGATGCATCCGGCTGACTGTCTCGTCCCAGGTGCGGCCTCGCACGGTGAGTTTTGCCAGCAGGCCGTCGTAATAGGGCGGCACGGTGTAGTCCTTGTAGACAGCACCGTCAATGCGGACGCCGATGCCACCCGGCGAGAGATAGGCCGTGACCGTGCCAGTCGTAGGCCTGAAGTTGTTGCGGGGATCCTCGGCGTTGATGCGGCACTGGATGGCGTGGCCTTGGAGCGTCACGTCCTCTTGCTTGATTTCGAGGGGCTGTCCCGCAGCGATCGAGATCTGCGACCGTACGATATCCACCGCGGTGATCTGCTCGGTGACCGTGTGCTCCACTTGGATGCGCGGGTTCATCTCGATGAAATAGTACCGGCCGTCCTGGTCGAGCACGAACTCCACGGTGCCGGCGTTGTCATAATCCACGGCTCGAGCGATGGCAATCGCGGCGTCACCCATTTCGGCACGCAGACGGGGCGTCAGGATCAGAGAGGGTGCGATTTCAATGAGCTTCTGGTGGCGGCGCTGAATGGAGCAGTCACGTTCGCCCAGGTGGATCAAGTTTCCGTGGCGGTCCGCCAGGATCTGAAATTCGATATGGTGCGGCCGTTCAATGTATTGTTCGATGAAGAGGCTGCCGTCGCCGAACGATGCCAGCGCTTCCCGCGAGGCGGTGTCCATATTGCTCCGCAGCTCCTCGTCGGATCGGACGACCCTTAGCCCCCGGCCTCCGCCTCCAGCACTCGCCTTGATCATCACGGGGTAGCCGGCTTTTCGGCAGAACACCAACGCTTCGTCAAATCCGCTGACCGGGCCGTCGGTTCCCGGCACGATAGGGACCCCGACCTGCTGCGCGAGCTCCCTCGCCTTGATTTTGCTGCCCATCAGATGAATGACCTGCGGCGACGGGCCGATAAAAGTGATGCCAGAGGCGTGACACAGATGTGCAAACTGCGCGTTCTCTGAGAGAAATCCATAGCCAGGATGGATCGCGTCGGCTCCGATCCGGCTGGCCAGATCCACGATCTGCTGGCCGTCCAGGAATCCCTGGACGGGGCCGGGCCCGACGAGGTAGGCCTCGTCGGCCTTTTTCACATAGATGCCGGTCGAGTCGGCCTCGGAGTAGATGGCGGCGGTCGCGATGTTTAGCTCGCGGCACGCGCGGATGATCCGCATCGCGATCTCGCCGCGATTGGCGACCAAAATTTTCCGAAACATCGTGCTCATCGATCCGTGAACCGCCCTAGGTCCGCTCTGGAAGAGTCTGTTCCTAAACAGGAATTTGCGTAAGGTATCACACCGTCCTGATTGTTGTCGAGCCGAGGCATGGCGCGTGTGAAGCGTGGAAACGTGGCGAATGCTTGAAGGAAGGACGGTGGGATGGGATGACCGGCCTGAGAGGGCGAATGTCTCCGTATGCCCCCTCAGGCCGGATGACAGCCCGGGGCTATTTGCTCTTGATGAGCAGGGGTTTCGATTGGGCGCTGCCGCCGCCGGCGACGACGATCACGAAGGTCATGCCCGGCTTGGCATCAGGAACCTTTGCCTCAATCGTGCTCTCGTTCACGTACTTGTAGTCGATTTTCTTGCCTGAGGCGGCACTAAACGTCACGCCGTGGAAGCATTCCTTGGTGCCGAAGTTCTCCCCTTTGATCACAACGCGATCACCGGGTTTGGCTTCATCCGGTTCGACTTTCGTGATCATCGGGCGCTTGCTACGGTCGCAGATCGGGTCCTTGGCCACCTTGTTCTCGTCGAAGCCCTTAATGGATTCTGTGTCGAATAAACTGAACCCGGAGCCCTCGACATTGGACCCCTCCGCTGCCCACAGGATGCTGAGCGGGGTTGCTGTCAGCCCAACCGAAAGTAGCGCGATCAAGACGGCAGAAAATTTCGTGCCCATAGGAGCCTCCTTACGGTGATTTCTTTTGGTCGAGTGGAGTATAGGTGTCATCAATGATCTTCTGTCCTTCGCTGGAGAGAGCAAAAGCCTGAAAAGCTTCAACCGTTGGATTGGTTTCCTTCTTGGAAAGGAGCAGGACCGGTCGACGCAGGGTATACCGCCCATCCTTGACCGTCGGTTCTTCCGGCTCGACCTTATCGATCGGAAGCAAGCGGACGGCCACCCCTGATTTGACGGCGTCCAGGGCCGAGCCCAGGGAGATAAAGGTGACGGCGGAGAGGGGAGGGAGGGTCCCCACTACCGTTTTGGTGGCTTTGTCGTCAGGGCCAATGACCTTCGCCGAATCAGGGATCTTGCCTACAATGCCCAGGTACCGCTCAAACGCGTCGCGGATGTTGAGGTTCCGCGGTCGGTCAATGAGCAACACCCGTGTGTCTGGTCCTCCTAGATCGGACCACATGCGTACCTTGCCGGAGAAAATTTCGGCGACCTGCTGCTTCGTGACCTCTTTTGTGTCATTGGAAAAATTCACCATCACCGCGATGCCGTCCCAGGCAATCTGCGTCGCACGCAGGTCGGGGTCTTCATACCCGGTCACCGCGATCTGGGCTTGGCCCTGTTTGACCAGGTCGATTACCTTAGAATTCTCGTCCCACAGAATATCAACGTAGGCCCGGGGGTTGGCCTTTTCGAATGCCCGCGCCAGCAGTTCAATCGTCTGCAATTCGGGACCATTCCCGGCGATGACGAGCGGACCGGATGGGCTGGAGCCGGCGTCTTGAATCGGAACGGCGACACTGACCAACAACAGACCCACCGCAATCAATGTCCTGACGCTCATGAAGCTTCCTTCTCTGTCATCAGGCCAACGGAGTCACTCTGCCCCACATGGAGGAAGGAAGGCCGGACGAACAGCAAAGAATCGGACAAAGGATGCGTGAGCTTGGGTCATGCTCGGACGTGGGAGGCTGCGGGAAGATCGTCTCGAGCCGACGTGAGGTGATCACAAGTGAACAGTATGCGAAGCTCAAGCAGGCGAATCCCTATCAGGCTGTGCCTCCACCCTCACTGTCTTTCGGTCCGGAGGGCTTCACAGGCCCGAAGTTCTCTGGGCTGGGCGTGACCCGCTTACCCCAAGCCGGCGGTAGTTTTTTGAATTTATCCATCCGATCGTTCAGCATGTCGTAGGCCTTCATTTCTGAAAAGCCAGGTTTATGGTCGCCGACGATCTTAGAGGCGAAGGTGGACATGAGGCGCGTGGCCTTTTGGGCACGACATTGAGGGCAGGCGGTGTCTTCCGCCCGGGCACTGACTGGTTGGACGACCTCGAACTGTTCTCCGCAGGCTTCACAACGATATTCGTATAACGGCATGATTACCCTCTCCGTTCAACCCCGGGGTTGGAGGGTTGCATTATACCGGAACAGGGGCTTTGGATGCACCAGGAACGTCTCGTCTTGCTCTTGACCGTACGGTCGCTTTTTGATTATTGTAACACAATTCAAGGGTATCGGTGGCAAAGTGAGCGAGAAGCGAAGGGGAGGCGTGCATGCCGCTGTTGATTCGCAGGTATAAACTGACCAGTGGGTTGATGCAGGAAGAACGGATCGATGACCCGGATCGGATCAAGCGATATATGCGCATTTTTGAAAAAGATGACGTGAAGAAGCTTGCAACCGGCGTGAAGGTCTTCATCGAAAAGGATGAGTGGCAACTCCTGCCGTAGTCCCGTCGGCAAGGTAAAAGTAAAAATGCAAAAGGCAAAAGTTAAAGTAAGATTCAGCCCTTTTTCCTTTTAACCTTTTACTTTTGCCTTGTTCCTGCCATGATCTACTGGGTTCACATCGCGCGATCGATCGACCGAGCGGTGCTTCACCGGGAGCGTTGTTCAGAGGTGCCGTCCAACTACACGAGATCGGATTTCTGGGAGGGCGGGTGGTTTGATTATCCTGACAAGGAACGAGCCTTGGTTGCGCTCGAACAGTCAGGAACCACGCTCCAGATGAAATGCACGCTCTGCAGACCGTGAGCGCCTCAGTTGTAAGAGCTCAACTTATAACTCAACACTCATAACTCAACACTTCCTGGCTATGCCCCAGCTTGCTCTGGTCGTCACGACACTTGTCTGGGGCGCCACGTTTCCCGCCACCAAGGCGGTCCTGGAGCAGCTCCCGCCATTTTCGTTTCTCGTGCTTCGATTTCTACTGGGAACAGTCTTGGTGCTGGGAGTTCTTTTGGCGCTGGGCCGTCGGCTGCGGCTCGATCGCAACATGCTCCGGATGAGCGCGATCGCGTCAGCGTTTCTCTTCCTTGGCTATACGACTCAGACCGTCGGGTTACGTTACACGACCGCCTCGAACTCCGCGTTTATCACAGCGCTGTACGTGATCTTTGTTCCACTGTTCCTGAGGCGGTTCGGACTGCGGATTTGGGTCTCCGCTGGTCTGGCGCTAGCCGGCTTGTGGTTCCTGGTCAATCCGACTGTATCCCTGAATCAAGGCGATCTCCTGAATCTGGCCTGCGCAGCGGCGTTCGGGGCGCACATTGCCTGCCTGGAACGGTACACCCGACGGGGAGACACTGTGTCGCTCTTTGTGTGGCAGTTGGTCATTGTCACCGCTGTGATGATACCAGGCATGATCGTCGAGTCGCCCCAGCCAGCCAGATTCGCACCCACGGCGCTGCTGCTGGTCACATTGACGATCACGGGCGTCTTGGCCACGGGAGCCTTCGCGGTCCAGATGTGGGTGCAGCAAGTGGTGCCGGCGCAACGGGTCGCGTTGATTTTTTCGTTGGAGCCTGTGTTCGCCGCGTGGCTGGCTTGGTATTTCCTTGGGGAGCATCTCGACTCAACGGGATGGCTCGGCAGCGGGCTCATCCTGATCGCCGTTTTGCTCGGCACCACTGGGCAGGCTGTGACAAAGGCTACTGAGCCGGTCGGATCACCCCAGGTTGGGTAACAATAAAAAATCGTGGCGCAAAAGTTCGGCAATTCCCGCTGGATCAAAGAAGGGTTTCTCGACAACCGATCAGCAGGAAGCGTGGTCGGTCGGGTCACGTTCGCAGTGCTGGGACCGGTGGACATCTTTCTCAAGGGCGATTGCAAGGGAGAGATCGCCGGGAAGGCGATCCGATTCAGGAATAGCCAATTCGCTGACGAGGATCTGGCCGGGCAGGTGCTGGGAGATTTCGAAATTCCGCAGGTTGGCGAGGTAAGCCTCATCTCCTTCGATCCCCATCCCATGTTGTCCCCCCACCCGTACATAGAATGGTTCTCGCTGGGGAAGAACCATTATCGGATCGAACTGGCGCCCGGCGACGCCTGGATCCTATCGGACAGCGAAGCTACAGAACTGGATCGGGAGAGCCAGATGATCCGAGATGCGCTGAGTTCTCAAGCGCGCTCTACGCGTGATCGAGAGGACTCAGACTGGGTGTGAAGAATTCGCATCGTGCTGTCGCGCCGAACACGCCGTCGCCGCACAATCGCCCCGAGGCAGACGCACCCTGGAGGGTGCCTCATTTGACACCATTCCGTATGCCCCACTAGAATGGCCGAATTATCGGGAAGGGGCGCGTTTAGCGGGAAAAGAGCCTGTTTCGACAGGATCGGGTGGGTGAGATAGCGCATGGGGCTGGTGGGTGCAATGAACGAGCGTTTCTTGAAAGCGTGCCGCCGCGAGGCGGTGGACTGTACGCCGGTGTGGTTCATGCGCCAGGCCGGCCGCTACATGCCTGAGTACCAGGCCATTCGGGCCAAGCACTCAATCCTCGAGGTGTGCAAGACTCCCGAGCTGGCCGCGCAGGTGACGCTGCAGCCTATCGAACGCTTTTCGCTCGACGCGGCTATCATCTTTGCCGATCTTCTCCTGCCGCTGGAACCGATGGGGCTCCGCTTCGATTTCGAGGAAGGCGAGGGACCGGTCATTCACAACCCGATCCGGGACCGTGCCGCGGTCGAGCGTTTGCGAGTCGTTGATGGAGGTGAACTGGACTACGTAGCAGACGCAATCAGACAGGCCCGTCGAGCCCTGGCTGGCCGGGTCCCGCTGATCGGGTTCGCGGGGGCGCCCTTTACGCTGGCCAGCTATGCCATCGAGGGCGGTGGCTCTCGGCATTATATCGAGACCAAGCAGTTCATGTACCGGGAGCCGGAGGCCTGGCACCGGTTGCTGGACAAACTGGCGCGCGTGGTTACCGGGTACTTGCGCCACCAGATCCAGGCAGGTGCCCAGGCCGTGCAGGTGTTCGATAGTTGGGTTGGCTGTCTTTCGCCGGATGATTATGCCGAGTATGTGCTGCCGCATGTCCGGGTCATTTTCGACGGCTTGAAGCACGAGGGCGTTCCCCTCATCCACTTCGGCACCGGCACGGCGACCTTGCTTCGGCTCATGCGGGAAGCGGGCGGCGACGTGATCGGCGTGGATTGGCGGGTGCATCTGGACGAGGCCTGGGAGATGATTGGACACGATGCGGCGATCCAGGGGAACCTGGACCCGGTCGTCCTCTTTGCTCCGCTGCATGAGATTGAACGACGGGTGGAGGAGATTCTCAAACGTGCTGCAGGTCGCCCTGGGCACATCTTCAACCTTGGTCATGGAATCCTCCCCAATACTCCGGTGGAAACGGTCGCAGCGACGGTGGACTTGGTGCATAAGCTCTCCCAAAGGTGAGCTCAAGTAAAAAGTGAAAAGTACAAAGGTAAAGGTGAAGAACATCTTTGCTCCGACCCCAACTTTTTACTTTTACCTTATTACTTTTTACTTGGCGTGAGGGGAAGAATGCCGGGACCACAAAAGCCGATCGCGGTATTGCTGATGGCCATGGGAGGGCCGGACCGCCTCGAGAACGTCGAGCCCTATCTGCTCGATGTGCGAGGTGGACGGCCGACTCCGCGCGAGCTGGTGGAAGAGATTCGCGAACGCTACCGAGTGACGGGAGGCAAGTCGCCCGTACTGGGGATTACCCGCGAAGTCGCGCGGCAGCTTGAACAGAAGCTGAACGGCCCCGGCGGGGAGCGATACCGCGTTTATGTCGGGCTACGGCACTGGCATCCCTATATAAAGGAGGCTTACGCCGAGCTCTTGGATGACCAGCCGGAGCGACTTGTCGGCCTCTGCATGGCCCCACAATACTCCTCTATGAGCATCGGGGCCTATATCAAAAAAGTCGAGGAGGCGAGGACAGCGCTGGGCGGCGACTTCCCGGTTAGCTATGTGCAAAGCTGGCATCGGCATCCGGGGCTAGTGAAGGGGATTGCCGACAATGTTGCAGCCGCATTGCAGAAATTTCCGGCGGCGGTACGAGCGCTCGTCCCCGTCATCTTTACTGCGCACAGTCTGCCCGAGCGGATCCTGCAGATGAAGGACCCCTATCCGGAAGAGGTCCGTGGAACGATGGAGGCGGTGTGCGAACTGGTCAAGCCGATGACGACTCGTTTCGCGTTCCAAAGTCAAGGACGTTCCGGAGAGAAATGGCTGGGGCCCGATGTGGAATCCGTGCTCGAGGAGCTGCACCGCGACGGCCACCGCCATGTGCTGATTGCCCCGATCGGCTTCATCTCGGATCATGTCGAGATCCTGTACGACATTGATATCGAGTTCAAGCGGCTGGCTGATTCCAAGGGCATGCAACTGGAGCGCATCCCGATGCTGAACGTAAGCATGCCCCTCATCGAGACGTTGGCCTCCGTTCTGGAAGAACACGAGTCATCACTGGTTCGTTGACTTCCCTTCCCGTGGCAGTCTCTCCAAAACAGGTTGTGGTTGTGGGCGGCGGGATCGCCGGGTTGGCGACAGCCTTAGCGCTTCAGGAGCGAGCAGCGGAGGCAGGCTTTCCCCTGGCCTGCACGCTCATCGAGGCGGAATCTGAATGGGGAGGGAAGGTCGTCACACACAGGGTCGGTGAACTGATCATCGAGGCCGGTCCTGATTCGTTCCTCTCACAGAAACCCTGGGCTCTTGAGCTTTGTGGAAAGCTGGGGTTATCCGGACAGCTGATCAACACGAATGAGTTTCAAAAAAAGACCTTCGTCTTTTCGCGCGGGCGCCTGCGAGAACTCCCCGAAGGACTGGTGGTCATCATGCCGACCAAACTCGGGCCGTTGTTTCGTAGCGGGCTGCTCTCCTGGTCAGGGATTGCGCGGATGGCTCTGGACCTCGTCATTCCGGCGAGGCGTGGGGCCGGTGATGAGTCGCTGGCTTCATTTTTCCGACGACGGCTTGGTCATGAGGCATTCGAACGGCTCGTTGAACCCTTGATGGCCGGCATCTACGCGGGCGATGCGGAGCAGATGAGCCTCCGGGCGACTTTTCCTCGGTTCTTGGACATCGAACAGCAGCACGGCAGCCTCATTCGCGGGATGCTGGCCGGGCGCAAGTTGACTCGGCCAGCGGCGCGCCTCGGCTCGCCAAACCGGACGATGTTCGTGACTCTCCAGAACGGCCTGGGAGAGATGGTTCAAGCCTTGGTCGGACGGATTGCAGGGGCCGGCGCGACATTGATGCCGGCGCGGCAGGTCGTGGCGATCCGGGCACGCTGCGACCGACCGGGCGTCCGGACTTATGATGTCGTGCTGGAGAACGGTTCGGCTGTGTCTGCAGAGGCAGTCGTGCTGGCGACTCCAGCCTTCGTGTCGGCCGAGTTGGTCCGTCCGTTGAGTCCGGCCTCGGCCCGGTTGCTGGACACGATTCCCTACGTGTCCACCGCGACGTTGTCACTGGCCTACGACGCTGGCGCTCTTGGATCCTCGGTCGGCGGCTTCGGATTCGTCGTTCCGAGAACGGAAGGGCGTGATCTGATTGCGGCCACCTGGACCTCCTTGAAGTGGGCTCATCGGGCGCCTCCCAGACAAGCGCTGATCCGTTGCTATGTCGGCGGGGTAGGGCGAGAGGCCATCCTCAAGGCTGATGACGAGACGCTGGTGCGTCGCGTGCGAGCGGAGCTACGGAGCATGGCCGGCATCGCCGCCGAGCCCGCCTATGTAGAGGTTAACCGCTGGGAACGAGGGATGCCGCAATACACCCTGGGCCACCTGGATCGGCTTGAAGAGATCAAGGTGTCATTGAGAAACTACAAAGGGCTCTATCTGACCGGGGCCGCGTACCGAGGAGTCGGCATTCCTGACTGCATCCGTGACGGCAGTGAAACGGCGGCAGAAGTGATTCGGCACTTGGCATCACGCCAGTGAGAATGCTCAGGCTTCAGTTGGGCTTGCCAAAGGCCGGCGTCAAACTTATAGTAGAGCGCGTTCTGACTCTCTGAGGAATGACGCGGAGGTTGCCATGGCAGGAATACTCTGGGGACTCGCGGTTTTCAGTTTGGCAGTCGCCCTTCTGGCGGTGCGACGGTCGTGGAAGCTCGGGAAGGACGTGGATCACTTGAAGCGTGAGCAGTATTACACCAACAGCCGACTCAAGCGAATACCAGAGGAGATTCGAGAGGTGGTGGAGCCCATTCGGTTGCATCTGGCCAAGTTGGCTGCTGGAGGACGCGTCGCGGCCAACATGATCCTCGAGGGTCGTCTGTATCAGGATGTGACGGCCGATGAGGCGCAACAGGTTCTTGAACAGGAGACAAGGCAATCAACTGGAACGGTCCTGTTGGTGGACGTCAGGACTCCGCGGGAATAT
>JAHWYE010000384.1 GCA_020028195.1 Nitrospirota bacterium | reverse complement strand
CCTGGGTCTGCACCGCATCGTTCCGGCGCACGCGGTCGTTCACCATCGACTCAAGATCATCAATGTCCCGGGAGGACAGTGGCTTGAACTGCGCAAAATCAAACCGTAGCCGGTTGGGAGCCACCAGCGAGCCATACTGTTTCACGTGGGGGCCCAAGAGTTCTCGCAACGCCGCATGCACGAGATGCGTCGCCGTATGGTTTCGCGCCGCGTTCTGGCGAGGGACTGCGCTCACGGAGGCCATCAATCGTTCGCCTTCACGGACACGGCCTATACGCACAATGCCTTTGTGCAGGAACAGGTCTGACGCCGGCCTGGTCGTCTCCTGAATCTCAACCCGGCCTTCCGGTCCGATCAGCAGGCCATGGTCGCCGACCTGCCCTCCCCCTTCCGCATAGAACGGTGTGACGTCGAGCGCGAGCTCGATTTCCTCTCCTTCCACCGCTTCCTTGACCAGCCGATCACCCTTGAGAATCGCCTGGACCACCCCCTCAGCATCGAGCTTCTCGTACCCCACGAATCGAGTGGGGGCAACCCGTCTGGCCAATTCAGTTAGGACCGACCTGACCTTGACTGCCTCAAATCCGGCTCCCTTCCGAGCCCGCTCTCGCTGTTCCGCCAGGGCCGTCTGAAAGCCCTCCAGATCAAGCGTCAAACCCTTATCTCTGGCTGAATCTGCTGCAAGATCCAGTGGGTAGCCGTAGGTGTCATACAGTTCAAAGAGTTTCTGCCCTGGAATTTTCTTCTGCTTGGCCTTCAATACCGCAGTGATGGCTGCTGCGAGCAAGGGCTCTCCTTTTTCCAATGTGGCCAGGAACCGGTCCTCTTCAGCTTCTACGACCAGTTGAACCGTACCCCTTGCTTGTTCCAGTTCCGGGTAGGCTCCTTTCATGCCGGCGATCACCGAGTCAGTCAGACGATGCAGGAACGGACCATCGAGTCCCAGCGCCAGCAATCGCCCGTACCGTCCGGCCCGTCTGATAATCCGCCGCAGCACATACCCGCGGCCTTCATTTGAGGGAAGGACACCGTCCGCCACCATGAATACCATGCCACGGAGGTGATCCGCGATGACTCGCATCGAACGGTCGTCATCCCCACTCCCTCCATAACGCTTGGCCGCCGCTTCCTCGATCGCGCGGAGGATCGGCCGAAAGAGGTCGCTGTCGTAGTTACTGTGCACCCTCTGCGCCAAGGCCGCCAGTCGCTCCAGGCCCATGCCTGTATCAATACTCGGCTTCGGGAGCGGCTTGAGCTTGCCGCTGGCGTCACGGTCAAACTGCATAAATACTAGGTTCCAGATCTCGAGGACGCGATCCCCTTCCCCGTTGGGAACCGCATCACCCGACACCGCCGGCCCCTGGTCATAATGGATCTCGGAGCAGGGCCCACAGGGCCCGGTGTCGCCCATCTGCCAGAAGTTGTCCTTCTCCCCGCACCGGACGATCCGATTCTCCGGCACGCCAATCGTTTTCCAGAGCGTCTCCGCGTCGTCGTCCTCGCGAAAGATCGTGACCCACATCCGGTCCTTCGGCAACCCGACCACACGCGTCAAAAACTCCCACCCGAAGTGGATCGCGTCCTTCTTAAAATAGTCGCCGAAGGAGAAGTTCCCGAGCATCTCGAAGAACGTGTGGTGCCGCCCCGTGTACCCCACGTTCTCAAGGTCATTGTGCTTGCCTCCTGCCCGCAGGCACTTCTGCACCGTGACCGCCCGCTTGTATGGACGGGTCTCCTCGCCCAGGAACACGCCCTTGAACTGGTTCATCCCGGCATTGGTGAACAAGAGAGTGGGGTCAGCTTGGGGAATCAATGGGGAACTGGGCACGGACGTGTGCCCCTGCTCGATAAAATACCTAATGAAGGCCTGACGAAGCTCCTGCCCGCTCTGAGTCATGATTCTCCGTTCCCTAACACCGCTTCGATCGTCTCCTCGGTAAAGCCGTACCGTCTCAGCAGGGTCGCCCCGGCGGAGCGGTTCGTCGGGGTCCGCCAATCGCGCTTCCGGCTCAGCAGCGCCAGCGCCAACTCGCGCTCACTCCGTTCGCCATAGACCAGTTTGAGTGTTCGCTCGACCGTATCGCGCTCAAGCCCCTGCGCGAGCATCTCTGACTCGAGCCGTTCCCGCCCCATTGCCCGGCGCGCGAGCCGCGCGCTCGCCCATCGAAGCCCGTACCGCTCATCGTTCAGATAGCCTTGTTCAACAAGCCGCTTGATCGTGCTCCCGACGCGAGCCGAGGATACGCCCAGTCTCGTCAAGTAGGCTCTCATCTGGGCTTCGGTTCTGTCCCGACGGGCCAGATACTGAAGAACTGCCTGCTCGGTCGGATCAACGACGGGAGAAAGGGACCGAAGTGTCTGACGGCGAGGCATACCCTTCGCGGCGGGAATGCGCTTCGCGACCATGTTTTGGGTGAACGCCTACGTTGCCGGCCTTTCATTCAGGACACTGCACGTCCTGCATGGGGCCGCTTCTCATCCGTGCGCGACTCCGGACGTTTCTCCTCCGGACGACC
>JAHWYE010000110.1 GCA_020028195.1 Nitrospirota bacterium | reverse complement strand
TGATCGAAATCGCATTCTTGGATACCGGGGGAGGGATCAAAAAAGAGCATTTCGACAAGATTTTTCTTCCCTTCTTCACCACGAAGAAAGAAGGATCGGGCCTGGGACTCGCCGCGGTGCATCGCATCGTGGACCTCCACGGTGGATGGGTCCGCGTGGACAGCGAGGAAGGCAAGGGGGCGCGCTTGGTGGTCTGTTTGCCGCGGTCCGCGGAAGGAGGGCCGCGCCTGTGGCATGAGGGTAGGGAACCGTGGAAAAGATCTTGATCGTTGACGATGAGCGGAGCATGCGGGATGTCTTGAGCATCATGCTCAAGCGAGCCGGCTACGCAGTGACGGTTGCGGAAGACGGCGAGGAGGCGATCGCGCAGTTCGGCAAAGAGATCTTTGACCTCGTGATCACCGATCTCAAGATGCCCAAGGGGAGCGGCTTGGAGGTCCTCAAAGCGGTGAAGGCAGCTGCCCCCGAGACGGTGGTCTTGATGATCACGGCCTTCGCCTCCGCCGAATCGGCCGTGGAGGCCATGAAGCAGGGAGCGTACGATTACCTGACCAAACCCTTTCAGATTGACGAAGTCCAGCTCATCATCCGGAATGCGCTGGAGAAACGGCGGCTCTCGACCGAGAACTTGCTGCTCAAACGAGAGATGGCCAACCAGTCATCCTTTGCCAGGATCATCGGGCAGAGTGAGGCCATGGAGAAGGTGTTCGATGTAGTCCGGAAAGTAGCCGATACCAAGAGCAACGTCTTGATCTGCGGCGAGAGCGGCACGGGCAAGGAACTCATTGCGCGAGCGATTCACTACAATAGCGCGCGCAGTCAGAGGCCGTTCGTCACGGTCAACTGCAGTGCCCTGCCGGAGCCGCTGCTTGAAAGTGAGCTGTTCGGCCACATGAAGGGCTCCTTTACCGGCGCGATCGCGAACAAGGCCGGCTTGTTCGAGGTGGCCGACGGCGGCAGTATCTTTCTGGACGAGATCGGCGAGACGACCCCGGCGACCCAAGTCAAGCTCCTCCGGGTCATCCAGGAACGGGAGTTCCGACGGGTCGGAGGCACTCAGGACATGAAAGTGGATGTGCGGATCATCGCGGCCACGAACAAGGACCTGGAAAAGTCGGTGGCCGAGGGTGCGTTCCGGGAGGACCTCTACTACCGGCTTGACGTCATCCCGATCCACCTCCCTCCGCTGCGCCTCCGGACTGGGGATATCCCGCTGCTGGCTCAGCACTTCCTCGAGCAGTTCTCGCGCGAGAGCGGGAAACCGGCTCCCTCACTGGCCCCTGGAGCCATGCAGGTACTGCTCGCGCACGAATGGAAGGGGAATGTGAGGGAGTTGGAGAACCTCATTGAACGCGTGGTGGCCTTTTCCAGCGGACCCTCGATCACGGAACAGGACATTCAGGGCTGGTTTCACCGTCCCGCTGCGCAGCCACAGGCCTATCCGACGGATCTTCCGGCGGATGGGTTGGATCTCGAGGGACTACTCAATACGATCGAGAAGGATCTGTTGCTCAAAGCCCTAGAACGAGCTAAATGGGTCAAGAAGAAAGCTGCTAGATTCCTGCACTTGAACACCCGTTCCTTCCGGTACCGGCTGGAAAAGCATGCCATTAAAGGGGGACAGGATTAGGCTCCCGAACAGGGCCGCCAGTCATACCGCATCGGCGGTCCGGATCTGTACACCTGCCAAGATCAATCTTATCCTCAGGGTTCTGGATCGCCGTTCAGACGGCTACCATAACCTCTGGTCCCTGATGCAGACGGTGGCGCTGGAAGATGAACTTCGCTTCCAGGTTCGAGCGGACTCGACCGAGCTGCGCCTGAAATGTGACGTGGCGTCGTTACCGACAGACAGGCGAAACCTCGTCTGGCGTGCGGCGGCTCTGGTGTTGGACCGAGCTGGCCTGCAGGTAGGGCTGGATATCGAGATCACCAAACGGATTCCACTGGCAGCCGGGCTGGGCGGGGGGAGCAGTGATGCCGCTGCCACGATCGTGGCGTTGAATCATCTGCTCAGGCTCGGTTGGTCTGGGGGAGAGATGGCCCAAGTGGGGGCAGCCTTGGGAAGCGACGTCCCGTTCTTTTTTTTCGCCCCGAGCGCCATCGTGCGCGGGAGAGGGGAGGACGTGGCCGCCGTGATGGTGACCGGAGCGCGATGGGTCGTGCTGGTTCACCCGGGCTTTCCGATTGAAACTCGCTGGGCCTATGATCGGCTGGCTGCAACCAGGGAACACGTGCGACCCCTCTCGGAGCAGCACAGCCGCTTCGCCAGCCAGGCGTCTCTTGCGTGGGACGACGTCATTCCGCTGATGGAGAATGATTTTGAGCAGCCCCTGGTTCCGGTGTACGATGCGATTCGGAAGATGAAGGCGCGTCTGCTCTCCGAGGGAGCGGAGACAGCGCTTCTGTCCGGAAGTGGCGCCACCGTGTTCGGGATCTTTCGTGACGAGGATTCCGCGGTCCGCGCCCAGACGTCGGTAGGGCAGGTCCGCGGCTGGCGGGCCTATGCGGGTCGGGCCGGAACGGCCTCTTTATCCTGTCAGGAGGAATCTTCCGATCCCTTTCGGGTCTGTTGACAACCGGTCCGGCTTTCCGATAAAGTCGATCCCCCGACTACATTCTAAGTTTGCAGCCGATCCGAGGACCATACAGCGCGACGAGCACCTCCAGAACGATCTTCTCCAGCAACGGGTCCTGAGGGCGGGACGATCGTGTCCCGTGACTTCGGGCCGTCGAGGGGCGCCATGTCGAAGGAACTCAAACTGTTTTCCGGCAATGCCAATCCGGCGCTAGCGAAGGAAATCTGTCAATGCTTGGGAGTCGGCCTGGGAGAGGCCCTTGTCTCGGAGTTCAGTGACGGAGAGATTCGTGTCAGGATCGAGGAGAATGTCCGGGGGGCGGACGTCTTTGTGGTGCAGTCGTGCTGTACGCCGGTCAACAACTCGATCATGGAGCTGTTGATCATGATTGACGCGCTGAAACGCTCCTCGGCCTATCGAATCACGGCGGTCATCCCCTATTTCGGATACGCGCGTCAGGACCGGAAGGACCAACCGCGGGTCCCGATCTCCGCCAAACTGATGGCGGACCTGATTACCACTGCCGGCGCGGATCGAGTGTTGACGATGGATCTCCACGCGGGACAGATCCAGGGGTTCTTCAACATCCCGGTGGACCACCTGTACGCCACTCCGGTCCTGTTGGACTACATCACCAGAGAAGGTGGACCAGACCTCGTGGTGGTCTCACCGGATGCGGGCGGCGTGGAGCGCGCTCGGGCGTTCGCCAAGAGGCTTCAGGCCAGCCTGGCGATTATCGATAAGCGGCGTGAGGGGCCCAACAACGCCCAGATCATGAACATCATCGGAGACGTTGAGGGGCGCAATGCCTTGTTGTTGGACGATATGATCGATACGGCTGGGACGATCGTGCAAGGCGCGCAGGCCTGCGCGGAGAAGGGCGCCCGGATGGTGTGGGCCGGCTGTACGCACCCGGTTCTTTCCGGGCCGGCTCTGGAGCGGATTCAGGAGTCCTGCCTGACCCAGGTCGTCGTCACTAACACGATTCCGTTGAACGGTAAGGACCAGCGCTGTCCTAAGTTGCGGGTGCTGTCCGTGGCCCCGCTTCTAGGTGAGGCCATTACCAGAATCCACGAGGAAGAATCGGTCAGTTCGCTCTTCGCGTAAGCGCGTTCGATCCCGCCCACTCTCCTCGAGATACGAGGACCTGGCTGGCTCATCGACCCACCGGCGTGCACAGGCCGGGGTGAGCGCTTCGCGCGTACGCTGCATGCACAAGGACGACGTCAGAGGGGGAGCGCATGAAATACGACATGGCGGCTGAAGTACGAGGGCAGGTGGGGAAAGGAGCAGCCCGTCAATTGAGACGGAACGGAAAGATCCCGGCAGTGCTGTACGGCCAGGGAGAATGTCTCCTGCTCACCCTGAATCCGGAGACCGTGACCAAGGTGCTGCATTCTCGTGGTGGCAGCACCGCGCTCATTTCTCTCAGCATTGCGGGTGCGACATCGAAGGCGGCTCGGACTGCGCTCTTTCGTGACTATCAGGTGGATCCGGTGACGGGAGGGATCCTCCATGTGGATTTGTTCGAAGTCTCGATGAATAAGGCGATTCGGATCAAGGTGCCGGTGAGTCTGGTGGGCGGAGTGCCGGCAGGGGTCAAAGAGGGCGGGGTGCTGCACCACAATCTGCGGGAATTGCACGTTGAGTGTATGCCGGCCGCTATTCCGGACTCCATCGAGGTGGATGCGTCTTCGCTGCAGATCGGTCAGGGCATTCACGTCAAAGAACTGACGCCCAAAGAAGGAGTGAAATTCATGGACGAGAGCGACCAGATGGTGGTGAGCGTGGCGGCGCCGATGTCAGAGGCGAAGTTGGAGGCATTATTGACCAGCAGCGCAGTGACTGAAGCGGGCAAGGAGCCTGAGGTCATCGGCAAGGGTAAGGAGGAACCGCTAGAAGGAGAGGAAGCAGTTGAGAAGGGCGCTGCGGTTGCTGAGAAAGGAGCCGCAACCGCCGCGAAAGGTGCGGCGGCCGCCGAGCCTAAGGCCGCCGACAAGAAAGAGGGTAAGGAACCCAAGGCTGAAAAGAAGGAGGCCAAGGAGGAGAAGAAGAAGTAACCTTGCGCTTGATTGTAGGACTCGGTAACCCTGGCGAGCGCTACGCCGTCACCCGTCACAATATCGGGGCTCGGCTCCTGGAACGAGCCGCGATTCGATGGTCGATCGACCTCAGGCCGAAGGAGTCTGCCCGCTCTGGACGCGGTCGCGTAGGGTCGGCCGACGTGGTGCTCTTCGCATCGCTCACCTGGATGAACCAGACTGGTCCGGCGGTCAAAGCCCTGCTGGCGGAACTGGCTCTCTCACCGGAAGACTTGGTCATTGTCCATGACGACCTGGATCTGGAGCTGGGACGTCTCCGGATCAAGCGCAACGGCGGATCAGGTGGCCACAACGGAATCCTCTCGATTCTCACCGCCCTCGAAACCAACGAGTTCTGTCGGTTAAAGATCGGCATCGGACGTCCTGCGCCGGGCCAAGATGCCGAGGAGTATGTGCTCCTGCCATTCAGACCGGAAGAGATCACCCTCCTCGACGAGAGTCTGGATCGGGCAGTGTTGGCTCTGGAATGCTTGGTAGCGGAGGGAGTCACGGTCGCCATGAATCGGTTCAACGTGCGGTTGCAAGGGGAGCCGGAAGAACGGGATAACGGAGAAAAGGGGTAGGGGGACCAGGATGGGACTCTGCTGCGGTATGATCGGCCTGCCGAATGTGGGAAAGACCACGGTGTTTAACGCCCTGGTCGGAGCGGGAGCCGTAACGGCTAACTACCCCTTCTCCACCGTGGAGACCAACGTCGGGATCGCCCCGATGCCTGAGCCCCGCCTCAACAAGCTGGTCGAAATCTTCCGCTCGAAAAAGATGACGCCCAGTACGTTGGAAGTCCGAGACATTGCCGGCCTGGTGGAGGGGGCGAGCAAAGGCGAGGGATTGGGGAACCAATTCCTCGCGCAGATTCGCGAGGTGGATGCGCTGATGCACGTGATCCGGTGTTTCCAGGACCCTGACGTGATGCATGTGGGAGGCGGCCTCAATCCACTGCGGGATATCGAGACGATCGAGACCGAATTGATGCTCGCCGATGTGGAGACCCTGGATCGCCGGAGGCAGCGGGTCGAAAAGAAGGTCAAGTCGGGCGACGCCAAGGCTGCCAGGGAGTTGGCGGTCGTGCAGAAGCTTGCTGAGCTGCTGAACAAAGGCGAATGGCTGGGCAATCAACCGTTCTCGGCGGACGAGCGCGCGATCTTGAACGAGTGCCAGTTGTTGTCGGCCAAGCCGGTCCTGTTTATCGCCAATGCCGCTGAAGGAGCCGGTGAGGATGCACCCTTGGTGCGGCCGGTCAAGGAGTTGGCTGACAAGAGAGGGGCCAGGCTTGTCATCCTCTATGGACAGTTGGAGGCGGAGCTCTCGACGTTGCCCACGGAAGATCGCGCGGAGTTCATGAAGGAAGCCGGCCTCTCGGAGTCGGGGCTGGTTCGGCTGACGAGGGCCGCATATGATTTACTGCACCTCATTACCTTCTTCACGGCAGGCGAAGTCGAGTCGCGTGCCTG
>JAHWYE010000383.1 GCA_020028195.1 Nitrospirota bacterium | reverse complement strand
CATCGGTGCCGCGGTGCGACGACGACGACCCCCTCCGGCTCTCTCAGAACGCGCGGTACCCCCTAATAAAGTTCCGCCGATCAGCCACGAGGCGCCAGGGGCTTCTTACTTTCTCTTGAGCCCTCGTCGAATGAGCCAAAGGGACTCTCCGACAAAACGGAAAGGACTTGCTCGATTACCTTTCGAAGACGATCTTGACGACCTCGGCCACCTCCCGGCCATCTTCGTGTCGCGTCGTGACGGAGACGACCCATCCCGGCTTCATGTCAGCGAGCTGCACCCTCTGCTCCTCGAAACCCGTACCCACGCGGACGAACCTGACGATTCGGGATGTGGGCTTAATCTCGACCGTGACCTCCCGGGTCTTCCCCTGGCTGGTCGTCTCGATGGTGAGGGTGTGTGCCACGGGATCGACCGCTTTCAGGTTCCCGGAAATGGGCGCTTCATCGGCGAGAACGGCGCTCAGCCAAAGGGCGCCGATCATCGCCAGCGTGTAGACTCTGGTTACCTGGCCCATTGTTTTCCTCCCGAAGCTTGTGTCACCGGGCTACGCCCGACGCTCGATGGCATCGGCGTTCCGGTAAGGCCTGTCACCACCGTCCGATAGACATCCTGCGGCGTCGCCCCGTTTTTGAATCGAGAGGGCTCCGTGAGGTCCGTTGCTGTGATCGGGAAGTCGTGCTGATCCTTGAGCGTGGGTGCAGACGGGCCATCCCCCCGCCCACTCCTGCCATGGCAGGTCCAGCACTCCGCGTCAGCATAGAGTTGTCGACCCCGAGCGATCCGTTCGGGGGTCTCCGGCGGGGGGGCCGGAACGGGGACCGTCTTGACATCCTGTCGCGCCCAGAATTCCTGGTTCAGACTTTTCACATACTCCACGAGTTCGAGGCGCTGCTCCTCAGGCATGTGGCGAAAGCTCGGCATGATGCGGTACCCGCTCAAGCCCAAAGTGAGCGGTCCCCCTCGACTCCGGATCCCCTCGGTCACGGTCCGAAACAGGTCGGCCGTTGTCGGTAACTCCCCCGTGGGGGTGGAACGCAGCTTGAACAAACCGGCGGTGAAATCCCTCGGCTGCGGTGCTCGGTTTGGCGAGAGGGTGGCGCCAACCGATCCATCTCCCCTGCCATCCAGGCCGTGGCACGAGACGCAGGCCATTCGATAGATGTCGCGCCCCACCTGCACCATCTCCGGGTGCTCCCACGGCACGTGCGGACCCTGGTACCGGTCCTCCACCGAGCGGGTCCCCTTCCATGGGGGCATGGCCGCTCCTCTGGATTTAAACGGCCCCACGGTGCCACCCTCGCTTGCGCGCCAGAACCAGTAGTTATCCCTCATCTCGGCGACGGCATGACGGTCGCGAAAGTCGGACGGCTTGAGTGGCAGCGCCAGACCCGCTGGGCCTTTCCCATCCCCGTGCTCCCCGTGGCACACGGCGCAGTTGGCGGTGTAGATCTCCTTCCCTCGCGCGATCATGGCCTGATCGGTCCAGACGCTCGGCGGGATAAGGAGGTCCGCGTACTCGAGGGGGGCGGGGACGTGGGCGTGACCTCCCTTCTCTTCTGCCTCTTCTGCATCGTGTTTGTCCTCGCCATTGGCCCTGAGAGCCGGAGGATGGATGACCCATACCCCGACCGCCAGGATGACCAATGCCAACGGAATGTACCACCACTGCTTCATACGCATGCCCCTCCTCCCTAAAAGTCCCAGTCAATGCCCAGCACGACTTGATTGCGCCATTCCCGGAGCGGGTTGTGTTCGACTGTGCTGCGCAGGTTCACGCTGTCACGGGCGAAGAAGGCAATGTTCTGCCACAGAAAGTACTTCACCTGGAGCGAGAACACACTGCCGTCCTGCTTCTCATCCCTCAAGCCCCCTGCCCAGAGCTGATCGAAGCGTGTGGAAAGCATGACCTGCTCGTGGGCGAGGTAGTCGAGCGCGAGGGTGAGGCCTGTCGCGGTTCGGTCGAACTCGCCCCCCAATCCGCTGGGGAGATCAAAGACCTGGTCGCGGATCAGCGCGCCGTACACATCAAGCCCTTTCCATCGTGCGTTCGCCGCGACGCCGTATCGAAGCCGATCAATCCGCCGATCGCTGGGGCGATCATGGTCGGTAGGGTCGGGGGCCCACGCCACGCCGAAGCCCCAATTGATCAAGGCCGAAACACTGAAGGCCGACTGATCCCGCTCGCCGAAATCGACGCGCCATGCCGCGTAGGCGTTCCACCCTTCGTTTTCGCGGAGAAACCCGAGCTGGATAACCTGCGGGTGATCGATAAGAAAGTTGTTCAGCATGGCGTGGAAGTCCGCGCCCGGCGCGCCTGGTGTGTTGTACATGACCTGATCGGTCACGAGCTGTGGCTCTGCCTCGTCTCGGTCCTTGAAGAGTCCAAAGAACTTCGACGTAAAGGCATAGGGGACCACGGGAAAGCGCTCAACCTCCCCCGCCTTCACTTCCGTTTCCGTGGCCGCGATCAGCTGGCGGTTCGTTGGGTAGGAAAAATTGGTCGACGGATCGATCTTCCCGGCCATCAGCATCGGGCCGTGCATGTTGAAGCCGCCGTGGCGGCCGACCATGGTCTGGTTGCCCATCTGCATCGTCGGGGCCCCGATCAGCCCGAGGACCTGCCCCAGATTGGCCATGAAGAAGGCCTCCTTGCCGAGGCCGACCTCTCCCTTGGTGACAAAGCGGCCATCTTCAAATACCACCGCATTCGGCTCCGCTTCGATCTCGACAAAGAAGCTCAGATCAGGGAGCAGTGGGCGAGTGACGAAGAGGGTGAACTCCTCGGGGGGAACGAATCTGGATTCCGTGTCGTGAGGCGACTTGGTGGATTCGAATATCCCGCCCTCCATCCGAAACGCCAGCGTGTCCAGAATGGTCTGCGCCAAACCCTTGTCCTTGATGCTTTCACCCAAACCACCCGGGCGCGCGGCACTCGGGATCTGAAAGCCCATCATGTGAAACTGCTCGCCGAAACTATTCAAGCGCGGCGGCCGCGTGTGGCAGACATTACATTGAAGGTCGTATTGTCGCGCAAACGCGGGGACAGCCTCGACGGACTGCACGTACGCGAATCCGATACCTGCGGTGACGAGTGCTAGGAGAACGGGCGAGCGCCTGAGCATACCGTCTGCCTCCGTGTGACGGAGAGCCAATAGAAATGGTTCCCGTGAAGCGCAAAGGAGGAAATTCAGGAAATGGACGGAGCCGGTTAAATGAGGAACGAGGCGTGGAGAAGGAACAGTGGAGGACGGCTACGGACTGGCGGTGCCCAATCGCTTGGTGCGGCAGGGATTAGTGGCCTCGCGGCGAAAAAGATGGCTGGAGTGTCCACAACGGCAAGATCAGGGGAACCAACCACCGGCACGGCGTCTGGGCTGCACGCCGAGAGGCTATCCGCACCATGTTCGTGGTGCTCGGTGTCCGCCGGTGCTGCGTGTTCGAGATCCTGATGGCCGGTCGCAGGCACGACGCAGACATGGCTCACGACAACCAGCGCCAGGAATGAGATGAGCAGCCGATGAAGAACTGTGGCACGCCGGTCAGGGTTTTCCATAGGCGGCATTGTAGACGACGGCGCTCCCGCATGTCAAGCGAGGGCTACAGAGAGGGTCGGTGATCTAATCGCGCTGTGCTGTCGGCGAATGCAAGCAAGTCGAGAATCATAGCCGCTCCCAGAGCCATGCGGGGGTGAGGCTGATGAGGTAGCTGTTCAAAAGAGTCAGATATCCGGTAAAGAGGAG
>JAHWYE010000109.1 GCA_020028195.1 Nitrospirota bacterium | reverse complement strand
GAGATTCGCGAGCGCCTGATCCTGTCGTTCGAACGGGCGGAGCGCGTCCTGCACAGACCAGAGGCACGGAAATATCTCACGTTCGTGATCGTCGGCGGAGGACCGACTGGAGTAGAACTGGCCGGCGCGCTCGCCGAAATCGCAAGGGAAGCCGTGGTTCGAGATTTTGCCGCGCTCCGCGCAGAAGATTTTACCATCATGTTGCTGGAAGGCAGCGGGTCCATTCTGCCGACCTATCCTTCGCCTTTGCGTGACAAAGCGAAACAGTTCCTGGAAGAGTTGGGAGTGGTCGTCAGGGTGAACACCAAAGTCACGGAGATAACTGAGAAAGGCGTCTACGCGGAGAATACGCTCATTGAAACCGTGAACGTCATCTGGGCGGCGGGGACCAGGGCTTCTCCTCTGCTGGAAACCTTGAAGGTGCCGCTGGATCAACAGGGACGTGTCATCGTTCAGCGGGATTTGACCATTCCAGGCGATCCTGGCATTTTCGTCATCGGCGATGCGGCCTGCTCTGACGATGGGTTTGGCAAGGCGCTCCCTCCCCTGGCTCCCGTCGCCATGCAGCAGGCGCACTATGTCGCGAGTCTGATCCAGCACAAGCTGGGTTCAGAGACACGCCGGCCATTCGTGTACCGCGATCGTGGCACGATGACTACGGTCGGACGAGCCAAGGCCGTGGCCGAAATCGGGCGGCTGCGCCTGTCCGGATTGATCGCGTGGCTGCTCTGGTCACTGGTCCACATTTTCTTTCTGATCGGATTCCGCAACCGTCTTCGTGTCATGTCGGAATGGGTGTGGTACTACTTCACCTACAAGCCCGGCGCTCAGCTCATCTATTGGAAGACCCGGAGGCGAGACAAAGACATGGGACCTGGTTAAGGCCCTGCGCGTGTCACTCGGGCAGGGGCACAATGTGGTCGAACAGCACCACACATTCGGCAGGCAGTCGAGACTGGCGACTCCACCAGGCCTCATGTACGAGGGCGTCCCCGACTTCGAGCAATCCGACGATCTGGCACGTTCGGCGATGAAGTTGCGCGGCAAGTTCGAGCACGAACCTGTCCAATGACGCCTGCCCGACTAAGAAGATCTTCTTGAAATCCGCTTCGCCCGATGACGGCAGGACTCCCTTCATGTACAGATGACAGTGGGCCTCCAGAGCTTCAGCAGAAGAGTCGGTGGCCCAGGTCCGGTAGGCCTCCGGTAGATAGTCGGCTTGGGCAATGGCTTTCACGATCTCCCCTCGAACCCGTTCGCGAAAGGTCGTCATGTTTTCACGCAGGATTCGGCCCGTGTGGACAATTCGGGTGGGCAGGAGGAGCGTGTGCCACAGCGCATAGTAGAACAGGCACACTTGGCGGAAGAGCGCAGCCTTTTGGTCTGGACTCAACCGAACACCCGTTTTCTCCGCGGCCTTTTCCAAGGCGTTGAGGTGCCCGGTGGTCACCACCAGGAACAAGGAAGCCAGCAGGGGCGGCCCCATTTCGAGCGGCTTATTGGGTGACTCCGCTCCTGTGGCAGAACCCGAGCGTTTGACTCGAGGAAATTTAAACCAGTAGAGCCACTCCATGCAGGTGTCCTACCCGCCTCCATCGTCAGGCAGCCGTCCAGATTGCCGCAGGGATGGGCGAATACTGGAGTTTCGGGCTCAGAGCCGCTGGGAGTAAATGCCTCTTAGGTGGGGGAAACCCCTCAAAGGGGGAGTAAGACCCTCGTGGTCGACTACCCCCAACCTGGCTACAGGAACGGACAGGCACCCGTCACAGCTTGACTTTCAGGCCTGAAAAACCCACATTGTGCACCACTTAAGTGTCTAGCGGGCCCTCAGCTTGGGTCACTCATGAGGAGTTGTACCCTTGTGCTCTTTGTTTCGTTGTTGTTTGCTTTGTCATGCGCCACTCCCGTACCAAGGCCCGAGGATTACTATAACCCCCTATCGCAGCCACACATGGGATTACCGGTGGATCTTGACCTCCTGTCCACAGCAAGACTCCCTCAGGACAAGAAGCGAGTAGGGGAGGAATTTCTGATTTTTTTTCACAACTGTGAGACCAGCCTCAATGATTACATAGACGCGCTCGAAAAGAACCTCGAAGCCAACGAGGAACTGGACAGGAAATACTGGATCGCTGACGCAATTGTGGGAGGCTTGGCCGGCCTCTCAAGTGCTGCGGTTCTCGTTGCCACTGCAGCGATCGCCATTCCTATCGCAGGAGTCATCTGGGTGGCTGTGGGACTCTCGATTCATAATTTCGAGATAGCTCCCGAAATCAAGGAAGCTCGCAAGCGTCTTGGAGATGCCCGCGCTATCGTCGAGCTTTTCCCTGACATTGAAAGGGCCTTTGATGCAGCAGTGTTTGTGGATTCAGAAATAGAAGCCGAACGGCGATTCAGGAAATGGGAAGTCTACATCGAAGCCCTCCGGCCCAAGGTGTCGCATTTCTTCTTCGCCAACCAGGTTGATCATTCGAACTAAGTCAAAGACATCCTGACAACCCGGCATCCAACGCTAAGCTCGTCGTGGCTCTAACTCAGTGCGGCGGGTGGCGCTAAATGGGCTGGATGGCTGAGAAGCGGGCGCAAACAAAAAGGGGCTGCCGTCGTTCAGACGGCAGCCCCTCACTCAGCAATGCCGAGTTCTTACCAGCGGTCGCGATTGCCGCTACGGCCCCGGCTGTCACCGCCTGAGCGGGACTCCTGAGGCTTGGCTTCATTCACCGTCAGCGTGCGCCCGTCCATCTGCGTCCCATTAAGGGCGCCGATGGCCTTTTGGGCCTCCTCGGCCGTGGACATTTCCACGAAGCCGAAGCCCCGCGACTGCCCGGTGAACTTATCCGTGATCACCCGCGCCGACTCGATTGAGCCGTGCGCCTTAAAGAGATCACTGAGTTGCTGCTCGGTCGCCGAATACGGCAACCCACCGACATAAAGTTTGGAACCCATGAGGGGTCCTCCTTTGATTTGTGATATTGTCTTAGACACGAGGACAGAAGAGGAAGGAACGGGCCGAAGACGCGAACAGTGCAGCGACTTAGGTCTGGCTTCCGATCAGATTCCCGGACAAAACAACATCGGTTACGGGCCTTACTATTTGTAGCTCCATCACCAGGCCCCTGCGATGAAGTGTCTGTACGGTAACACGTCTAAACTCAAATAGCAACCTAATAATCTCGCCCGCCCCTTTGCCCTGAAGTCAAAGGCCAGCCGCTCTGCGCCAGGCTGGTCGGCAACAGGACCCGCTGCTCCCCCACCCGCACCAACAACTCCCGTTGCCAACCCTTCTCCCCCCTCTAATCGAAGTTCGGGTGCCCCAGCCAGCATCGGGGGTGGTGGCGAAGCGACGTCGCGGATGAGCCACGCTGATGTGCACACCCACGAACGAACGTGGTCCACCCGCCCTTCCCTCACTCTACCCTCCAACTTGGTGCGAGTTGGTATGAGCAGGTGGCGCCGACTAGGTGACATTGACGTAGGGCGGCTGGGCTAAACTCAATTGGGCCGTCGAACAAGCACCTCTTGCTCTGACGTCCCCCACCTATAGCAGGGCGACCAGGGAGTTCCAACTGCGGCCGTCCAGCGAGGGCCTTCTGAGGCTGCGCGCTGCGGGAGCACAGGAACTCCCTGGATGTCCTGCATATTCTCTTCTGATCGTGCGCGTTCCGGGAGCACGGAGTTTAGCCCAGCCGCCCCCACCTCCTCACTCCCCCACCCGCACCAACAGCCCCTTTTCTTTGCAGACATTGACCGTGTGGTGGAACCAGGTCACCATGAAGGTGAGAAAGAGGAGATTAAGCCCGATTGCCCAAGCCAGGTGGACCAGTGGCACGGCCGATTGATTCAGCACTATCCGCATGCCCTCGAACACATGCGCGGCCGGGTTGGCCCAGGCAATCGCCTGGAGCCATTTGGGGAGTACTTCAATCGGATAGAACACGCAGGAGATCGGCTGAAACAGAAACACCATGCCCCAGGCCAGCACCTCGGCCTCTTGCCCGAACCGCATGATGAGCGATGTCGTCAAGACGCCGATCGTCCAGCCGGCGATGATCAGGTTGAGGACAAAGGGAATCAACCACAGGCCGATCATGAACACGTTATAGGAATAGAACGTCAGGGCCGCGACGGCCATGATAATCGAGACCGCCATGACTTTGAACACGCTCATAGCCATGGTCGCCGCCAGGAACTCGCTCGGCTTGAGCGGGCTCGCGAAGAGGTTCATCAGGTTTCTGGCCCAGATCTCTTCCAGAAACGAGATGGTAATGCCCTGCTGCGCGCGAAACAGCACATCCCACAGGATCAGCGCGCCCAGAAAGAAGGTGACGACGCCAGGCAACTGGCCCTGAAACCGCATCAAGTACACTGTGATAAACCCCCACACCACGAGGTCCAGGAACGGCCAGTAGAAGATCTCCATCAACCGAGGCAGGCTGCGGCGGTACAGAAAGAGGTGGCGCGTGATCAACGCGACAATCCGGTGAAGTTTCATCCTGCTTCTGCCTTCCCTCTCCCACCCAGTCTGGGTACGGCTGCAGTGTCCACGGGAGGAGCCAGCTGGGGTGCTCCTCACTGCGCGCATCGAGCGAGTACTTCTTTCACCGGCAGCCCCCTTTTTCAAGCGGGGCGACCGGGGGATTCCTACTGCGGCCGTCCAGCGAGGGCCTTCTGAGGCCGCGCGCTGCGGGAGCACGGGAATTCCCTGGTCGCTCCGCGCCATCCCTTCTGCGGTGAGGGCTCTGCGAGCACAGGAGTACCCCTGCCGGCTTCTCCCCCCTCTCTACTTTTCCCGCGCCAACTTCAAAAACACCTCTTCTAGATCCGCCTGCCCGAACCGTTTCACGATTTCCTGAGCCGTACCCTGCGCCACAATCTTGCCCCGCTGGAGAAAAATGATCCGGTCCGACATGTCTTCCATCTCCCGCATATTGTGCGAGGTGTAGAGCACGCTCAACCCGGCCGACCGGCGGACTTCTTTCAGCAGGCTGCGCGTCTTGTGCGCGATGTCGGGGTCAAGGCTGGCCGTCGGTTCATCCAGGAACAGCACCTTCGGTTCCGTGAGGATCGCCTTGGCCAGCGTGAGCCTGGTCATCTGTCCGGAGGACAGCTTCCTGGTCACCTTGCTGCGAAATTCCTCCATCTCCAGCTTCTTGACCACTTCGTCAATGCGCCGGGGGATGTCGGTCAGCCCGTAGAGTTTCGCCACGAACCAGAGATTCTCCTCCACGGTCAGCGAATAGGGCATGGAAATATAGGTGGATGAGAAGTTGACCTGGCTCAGGATGGTCTCGCGGTGTGTGGCCAGGTCCAGGCCGAACATGCGGATCGAACCGGCCGTCGGCGTGATCAAGCTCAGCAACATCTGGATGGTGGTGGTCTTGCCGGCCCCGTTGGGACCGAGCAGGCCCAGAATCTCGCCTTGCCGGATCTCAAACGAAATCCCGTCCACGGCGGTGAACTCACCAAACCGCTTCGTCAGACCTTGGACTTCAACGATTGGGTGCGACATGGGGTGATACGGTGAGATTCAATTGGGACCCTTGAGGGCTCTAGTTAGTTCAACAAAAATTCCCCGATCTTGTCAGGCAAATGGCAAGTCTCACAGCGCTTGCTCAGAACCTTCTCCTCATGCTCCATCTTCCCATCATGGCACCGGAAGCAATCCGCCAGCGCGGCGGTTCGCAGCTTGGAGCCCTCTGGGTAGTCAGGATAATACGGTTGACTGTCCGCCGCCACGTGCCCCCGGGGGATGACGATCGGATAGCCCTTGATGGGCTTGCCATGCACGACCTGTGAATGGCAGGTCGTGCAGCCTTCTCCCTTCGCTCGCTTGCCGAAGGCTTCAATGTGCTTCCGATGGCTCATGATCAGCCCCACATCTTTCACCGGCGGGGGGAGATCGCGCACAGCGACCTCTGACACACGCAAGATCGCACGGTGGCAGCCGATACAGACTTCCGACGACACGCTGGCCTGAAGGTTAGACGGATCGGTTGGCGTGCCGAAGACATAGATGGCCACGTCCTTGAGCCCCGCCAGCACCTTGTCCTCAAGATACCCCTCGACGGTCGGTCGGACGTGGCATTCGACGCAAGTCACTTCCTTGTGGGACGACACCAACCAACTGTCGTACGACG
>JAHWYE010000382.1 GCA_020028195.1 Nitrospirota bacterium | reverse complement strand
TCTTGCAGTTCGGCAAGCCCGACCGTGTCCTTGCCACGCCGCACCGCCAGGAGTGCCGCTTCATTGATGATGTTGGCGAGGTCTGCGCCCACGAACCCGGCGGTCATCGCGGCGATGACATCCAGGTCTGCCTCGGAGGCCAGCGGCACGTTACGGGTGTGGACCTTCAGGATGGCCAGCCGCCCACCCTTGTCCGGGCGATCCACCAGCACGTGCCGATCGAAGCGACCGGCGCGCAGCAGAGCCGGATCCAGGATCTCGGGCCGGTTTGTGGCGGCCATGAGAATGACCCCCGCGTGCGGATCAAACCCGTCCATCTCCACCAGCAATTGATTGAGCGTCTGTTCCCGTTCCTCGTGCGCCATCGGTCCCATGCCGCGTGCTTTGCCTAAGGCATCCAGTTCGTCGATGAAGATGATGCAAGGGGCCTTTTCCTTGGCCTGGAGAAACAAATCGCGGACTCGTGCCGCTCCCACGCCGACGAACATTTCCACGAACTCGGATCCGCTGATCGAAAAGAAGGGGACGCCGGCCTCACCTGCTACTGCCTTGGCGAGGAGGGTTTTCCCGGTTCCCGGCGGGCCGACTAGGAGAATGCCCTTGGGAATCTTGCCGCCGAGCCGGCTAAACTTTTTTGGCGTTCTTAGAAACTCGATGACCTCCTGCAGCTCCTCCTTGGCCTCATCCACCCCGGCTACGTCATTGAACCCGACCTTCACTTCCTTCTCCATATAAATCTTGGCTTTGCTCCGGCCGACGGTCATGAATCCTCCCTGGCCTTGTCCCATGCGGCGCAGGAGGAAAAGCCAGACCGCGAAAAACAGGGCGATCGGAACGACCCAGGACAGCAGGTCTCGCAGGAACGTGCTCTCAATCACGCCGGTGACCTTCACCTGATGCGCCTGCAAGTCTCGGAGCAGGTCTGGATCTTCGACCCGAACCGTATCAAAGAGCCGGCCTTCTTTCGCCGTGGACGAGGAGTCCGGCTTCATTTGCCCGTGGATCATGGCAGATCCAACCGAGATCTCTTCCACCTTGCCCGCTGCGACCGCCGCTTTGAACTCGCTGTAGGGAATCTCCATCGGTTTAAGGAAGAAAAAGGGCGTGACGAAAATCTGAATCAGCATGAGAGCCCAGAGGGCGATAAACACGTACCAGATGGAGAATTGCTTTTGTTTAGGATCCATTTCTCAAGAATTTGTTGATTGAATGATTGGTTGATTTGTTGATTGGGAGATTGCCGGTCGATCCCGACAGCATCACATCAGCAAATCCACAGATTCATCAATTCTTTCTCGGCTTGAGTTGTTCTGGAAGGACCGGGTATGTGGCCTGGCCCATGCCGAAATTCGCTCCCGCTCCGTCCGCCACCACGACGCGGAGCGTGATGCCATTGGGCGCCTCTGCTGCTGTCGGGACGAAGAACGGCGCCTCGAAACTGCTCTTTGAGCCGGAGTAGAACATCTGCAGTCGCTCGATCACGCGATCGCCGATTAGCACCTCCCCATAGATGGTGACCTTTCGCGAATCCCAATCGCCGTGAGGCCTGACCAAGGCCCCGGACAGGGTGCGGACCGAGGCTTTCAACGTCACGTCATCCTTTGCGATCAGCGACTCTCCAGCCGGCGGACGTTCAATCTGGACGATGTAGCCGTTCAGGTCCAGCACGATACCGTCTCTCGTGAGGTCGCGCCCGGGGATGAGCAGCACGGTTTTGCTGGCCCGCTGCATCGCGGCCGGGTACGCCAGCGGACCTTGAGCGGAAATCTCAACGAGGGTCGGCCGATCGAGGTAGAGCGTGGTCTGGAACGAACCGGACGGACGAGTGGAGTACCGTGGTTCCTCCATCAGCCGAGGAGTGTGCATGATCTGGTTCTGGTCCCCTGCGTCACCCTGCTGCTGGCCGGAGGCGAGCAAACGACCAGTTGCCGAGTCGGTGATAGTCACGCGGGCGCCGCCGACCTCATCACCCAGCACCATGGCGCCATGCGCCACGACCCGGACCATCACCTCTGTGGCGACTGGTTCGCCGTTAAGAGCAGGGATCGAATTGGCTGGATCGGCAGCTTGCGCGAGGCTTGTAACGAGCCCCATGATGATGCTCAAAAGGGGGAGCCAACCAGATAGGTTTAGGTTGAGGTTAAGGTTGAGCAACAGTCTGTTCCTTATCACTTCTCTCTTTCACCAACGGGGTGGTGGGCTGACCCCTTACTGCGCGCGTCCAATCAAACCTCATTCATTAACTACTGGAGGAGCGGCTGGGCTGGCCCCACTGCGGCCGTCGAGCGAGCACTTCCGATGTGCGCGCTCCGGGAGCATAGGGCTAGACCGGCCGTCCCTCCAGTCTTTTTCATTTCACCTTCGTGCCGGGTGGCACGTCGCGCTGCAGGGTCAGCACTTCCAGCACCTCTGCATCCCCCGCCGCCAGGACCATGCCCTGCGACTCGACACCCATGAGCTTAGCCGGCTTGAGATTGGCAACGACCACGAGCCGACGACCGACAAGGCTCTCGGGTTCGTAGTT
>JAHWYE010000381.1 GCA_020028195.1 Nitrospirota bacterium | reverse complement strand
ATCTGACCACATCGAGTCTGGGCGGGGAGCGCTGGTTTGCATTCGTCCGACAGCAGCCGGAGGAGACCTACGCGCCGATCTATTCACTGCTCTTCACGGTCGGACTGATCGGGTTTGGGCTGGTGGTGGTGCTGGCCTCAATGGGCTTCGTCGTCTGCCGGCGCATTGTGAGCCCGATCCTCGCGCTCAGGCGGGAAGCGGAGGCGCTCCGGCGCGACGTCGCGTCGCTGCCGGAGTCTGTCTCGTCGCGCCCCGCTGAGACGAGCCCGGTGTCTGCGCAGATCCACACTGGCGATGAAATCGAGGACCTGGCGCGCACATTCCACGCCATGCGGGACGCCCTGGAGAACAGCTTGCGCACCGTGAAGTCGCAACAGACCGAGTTGATCCGTCGTGAGAAGTTGGCGTCGGTCGGTCAACTGCTGGCCGCGCTGGCACATGACCTGAGAAATCCGTTGGGCGTGATTCGAAGTTCGGCCCAACTCGTGCTGGAAGCGCAACAGACAGACGCCGTGAAACAGGAGGTGGCGCGGTACATCATCGACGAAGTGGACCGGCTCACCCATCGGATCACTGACTTTCTACGATATGCACGTCAGAAGCCACCCGAACCGAAGCCGGTCCAGCCGGAGGCCATCGCGCAGTTGGCCCTGTGGCAGTGGAGAGCGCAAGGTGGGCACGAACGGGTCAAGGTGGAGACCCTGTTCGGCGGGAACCTCGCACCCCTGCACGTCGATCCGGAACAAGTGAAGGAGGCGATGGTGAATCTGCTGATCAATGCCCGGGAAGCCATGCCGGATGGCGGTCTGCTCACCGTGACGACGAGAGCTCAGGGAGAAGGCCGCATTGAGATCGAAGTGGCCGACACCGGCTGCGGGATTCCCCAGGCCAATCTGGACCGCATCTTCGAGCCGTTCTTCACGACCAAGGAATATGGGACCGGCTTGGGGCTGACGAACGTGAAACGGCTCGTCGAGGACAACGGCGGGGTTCTGGAGGTGCACAGCGAGGAAGGGAGGGGCAGCCAGTTCGTAATCCGGTTCCCATCGGCCGGCAAGGGAGAAGCGCCACGAACAGGGACATGACCTGGTTGAGTTGGCCCCCGGCGAGGGCTAAGATGGGCGTGGGCTATCGGGCTGCCCTTTTGTGCTCGTCCAGCGCGCACGATCGGACGTGCCGGGTACCTGTTGCTTCTCGAAGATGCAACGGGTGATGACACGCGCAGTAAAAAGGGCAGCCCGACCGACCGTTCAGACGGGAGAAAAGAGTGTTCTGGGAATCGCGACAAGGTAAGGACAAGCCTCAACGGCAGTGCTCCTTCTGCGGGAAGCGAGAAGGCATTGTAAAAAGTCTGCTCGAAAGCCCGGCCCCCTACCACTGCCAGACCTGCCAGACCGGCCTCAACCTGCTCATCTGCAATGAATGCGTTCAGCTCTGCTCGACCTTCCTTGCCCAGCAGGCCACGGCGCCGGCATCAGACGACTTCCTGAGCATCCAGGTGCCCAAGCCGACCGAGATCAAGATGCTGCTGGACCAATATGTCATCGGACAGGACCGAGCCAAGAAGGTCCTGTCGGTAGCGGTCCACAACCATTACAAGCGGTTGCTGAGTCGGAGTCGCGTCAAAGAAGTCGAGCTGCAGAAGGGCAACATCATGATGATCGGGTCAACCGGCACCGGCAAGACCCTCCTCTCGCAGACTCTCGCCAAGGTCCTGCACGTGCCCTTCGCGATCGCGGATGCCACCACCCTGACCGAGGCCGGCTATGTCGGAGAAGACGTCGAGAACGTCGTGCTGAAACTGCTCCAAGCCTCCGACTTCGACGTGAAGCGGGCGGAGACCGGGATCATTTACATTGACGAGATCGACAAGATCAGCCGCAAGTCCGAGAGCGCCTCGATCACCCGCGATGTGTCGGGCGAGGGAGTGCAGCAGGCCCTGCTCAAGCTGGTCGAAGGCACGATCTGCAACGTGCCTCCCAAGGGCGGACGCAAGCACCCGGAGCAGGACTATATCAAGGTGGACACCACCAACGTGCTGTTCATCTGCGGCGGCGCGTTCGTGGGACTGGACCAGATCGTCAGCCAACGCACCACGTTTCGGCGGATGGGGTTCGGAGCCGGAGCGACGGCGCGCGAAGCCCTGGGGCCCGGCGGGCTGTTGGAGCGCGCGCAACCGGAGGATCTGTTGAAGTACGGGCTGATTCCGGAATTCATCGGCCGGTTCCCGGTGCTGACCACGCTGACCGATCTCGACGAGGCAGCGCTGGTTCGCGTGCTGACGGAACCCAAGAACGCGTTGCTCAAGCAATACCAGGCGCTCTTCGAGCTGGAGCATGTCCAGCTCGAGTTCACGGAAGCCGCGGTCAAGGCTGTCGCCCACCGGGCTGCCTCGATGAAGACGGGGGCGCGCGCACTTCGCACAATCCTCGAAGACGTGATGCTGGACCTCATGTACGAAGTGCCGGCGCTGGAAGGCGTCAAGACGATCGTGATCACAGATGCGGTGATCAGCGGCACAGGGG
>JAHWYE010000380.1 GCA_020028195.1 Nitrospirota bacterium | reverse complement strand
CGCAGGTGCCGTGCGGTAACTGACCAAATACGAGTATACAAACTGACTTAGGCGGTCTTGCTCCCCGGGTGGGAATTCAAGGAATTGCAGGCCGACAGACCTGGAACGAATGGACGTAACGATCGCGGTATCGACCCGGATCGGCGGCTGGCGGTCGGAGGTTTGCGACAGCAATTGCAAGAATGATCCTTCTGATAAAGGTGTCTCGGCCTTCAGCGTACAGCCTCCCATCGAGAGGTCCGTCACCACCTCTTCGCGATTCGGCTGTCCTTCCAAAAATGCCGGAAATCCCGTTGTAATACGTTGGTATTGACGGCGATCAGGCACTTGTACTGAATACTGCATCCGGAACCGGAAAGCCCTAAACCGGGACGTGCAGACCTGACAGCGGAAGGGGTAGAAGTACACAAGGCTGAAGAGGTGATCGCCCACCCCTTCGAGGTAAGTTCGTCGCACAAAATCTTTGCCGCAACGCGGACAGCGGGGCCAGATCAGGGCGATGCTCCTTTCCTATCCACCAACAGGCAGTCGGACGCCGCACTTCGGTGGGTGCCATCATTGGCCGCCTCACGCTGCGCGGCCAGGATCGGCTGGATGCAGGCCGGCGAGTAGGTCGGAGGTTTGATCCATTTCCCGTCCTCCCGTCTAGACCCACCCACCTTGCTCAGGTTGGACCGGTGGACTTCTTGGAACACGGGTTTTAGGTCGATGCCGCAGGAAACAGCCGTTCCGTAGACCACATACAGAAGATCTGCTAGCTCCTTGGCGATAGCGGATAGATCCTGCTGCGCAAGAGCCTCTTGCAGTTCGTCGAATTCTTCCTTGATCAAGTTCACCCGGAGCGACCGGGTCGTCTCGTCAGGGGCGGCTGGAATGGTCCCGATCGCGATGCCGAACCTGCGATGAAACTCAGCCACCATCCGCTGCTCGTCAGTCATGGATTGCCCTCTGTTATTCCCCGGCCGGAGTCGGCCGAGGAACTGACTCAACCGGCTCCAGTTGCGGGAGATCTTTGTCCGAGGCGATCCCCAGCTCTTTGAACTTGCGGGCCGCCGGTAGAATACGCGCCTCGATCGAGCCCACCGCCTTGTTGTAGGCCAGCACACTCTTGTTGAGCGCCTGCCCGACGTCATTGAGATGCTCGGCCAGCACCGCCATTCGGTCATACAGATCCTTCCCCAGTTTCCCTGCCTGTTGCGCGTGCTCGCTCAATTGTTCCTGCCGCCACCCGTAGGCGACGGCGCGCAACAGCGCAATCAGCGTCGCGGGGGTGCCGATGACGACGCGCCGGGAAAATCCATCCTCGATTAACGTGGGGTCCTGCTCGAGCGCCGCGCCCAGAAAATGCTCGCCAGGGAGAAACAGCACGACGAACTCGGGCGCCTGGGGGAATTGGCTCCAATAGGATTTGGCGCTCAACTGGTCCATTTGGGACCGGATTTGAGCGGCGTGCCGCCGCAGCCGTTCCTGTCGCTGAGCCTCATCATGCGTCTCGTGGGCCTCGAGATAGGCGGCCAGGACTGCCTTCGCGTCCACGACGATTTGGCGACCGCCGGGGAGCTGGACCACCATATCAGGCCGCAACCGTCCCTCATCGCTCTCGACTACGTCCTGCTCGACGAAATCGCAGTGCGCGACCATCCCAGAAAGTTCGGCCACGCGCTTGAGGGTGATCTCACCCCAGCGCCCCCTGACACTTGGCGCGCTCAGGGCCTTGACCAGGTTGCCGGTCTCTTGCTGGAGACGCTGGTGGGATTCGGCTAGGAGCTTGAGGTGCATGTCGAGCCCACCGTAGGCGGACTGGCGGGACTGCTCTAGGAAATGAATCTGCTCTTCGTAGCGAGTGAGGGAGTCGTGGAGGGGCTTGACCAGTTCGTCGATCGCCTGTTGACGCTGAGCGAGATCTCCCTTCGCCTCGGCATGCAGCACCTCAAAAGAGGTCTTTGCCAATTCCAAGAAGGCCTGATTGTTGGTTTTCAAGGCTTCGCCCGACAAGGCCTTGAACGATTCCGCCAGTTCCTGCCGTGCTTGGGTGAGAAGGGTCTTCTGCTCTTGTAGGCTCTTCAGGCGTCCTGCCGTCCAGAGACCGGCCAGCAACGCTCCGAACAGGAGGCCGGCCACGAGCCCCACCGAGAAGGTGGTCATGTCAGCCATCTCACCTGTCTCACGTCACCCGCTGCTTCACTGAGGATCCAGTGAGGAGCCTAATGCGAACCCTTGGCTGGAAAATCTGCGCAAGGTTACGAGAATCGTGACCAAACGTCAAGAGACAATGTGGCGCCTCATTCTGCCTGCCGGCCCTAACCGACCGGGTGGAGCCATTTCCTGTGAGCGCCGCTGCCAGGTGAGACGCTCAGTTCAGTTTTTCGAACTGAATGATCGCTACCGGAAGAGATGTGCCGAGACACTGATCTTTAGGTGAGCTGAGGAAGGTCCTTGCCTCGGGGCAAAACCTGGAGCCTTCACCCAGGTTTTGCCGTCGAGTTTTCAAGGAATGGGCGGGCGCTCTCGTTGCTACTTGGCCTGTATCAGCAGGATAAATTGTGACGTGCCTGCCTCGGTGTGGATATTGACCGGGACCAAGCCAGGCTTGAGATTCGGCACCGTCGCTTCAAGTATCGTTGTGCTCACGTATTTGACATCATTCGCGCTCGTGGAGCCAAACGACACATTATGAAAGCACTGTTTCGTTCCGAAGTTACTCCCCTTGATCACGATCTTCTGACCCGGCTTGACAGGGTCCGGCGACACCTTCGTGATCTTCGGATGGGACTGATAGTCGCACGCCGGCGCTTTGGCAACCTTGGCGGGAGGAGCCATAGACGATTTGGACGATTTGGCATCGACTCCTGAAACCAAAAGCAGGATGGCGACCAACCCAACCAGGCTTCCCAGGTACAGGAAGCTTCCGTAACTATTCATATACTTTCTCATTCTGCGCCTCCTTTTCTTACCCTAATGGGCCACAGGACAGTTTGTCTTACGCCTATTAGTCAATTATTATAGCTCGTCGATAGAGGAACCCAATATCGAGTAGGCTATCAATCGGCACACACCATACGATGTGTATGTAGCGGGCAAGTAAGCTGACCTTGAGTGAGGGACTGTCGGACGTCCGAGGGATCTTTCGCTTGGTTATGCAAGCACAGTGGCCACGTGTGGTCGCCGAAGCGAATCTTCAATGGTCATCGAGCCGTGTGACCGTTCCAGCTGTCGCGTCCACAGCGACCCGATCCCCATCCTTGAGCAATCTTGTCACCTGCCGAACATTGGCGATGGTCGGAAGCCCATACTCACGCGCGATGATCGCGCCATGTGAGAGTGTCCCGCCCATCTCCACGACAAGGCCGGCTGCGAGTCCCAAGAGCGGTGCCATCCCAGGATCGATTACGGGCATTACAAGGATGTCGTCCTGTTTCATCTTGCTGGTGTCAGCCGGTGAGAGGACAATACAGACTGGTCCCTCGACGTATCCGGCGCTGATGGGAACGCCGTGCCACAGGCCGCTCGTCATAACCCAGTTGTCAGCGTCAAGCGGTACCTCTCTTGCCGGAGAAACCAGATCCGGGACGACCTGTTCGGCATTCCTCACCCGCTCCGCACGTCGAGCTGCGACGAGGGTTCCCCAGTCTTGAGCCGAGCCTGCTCCGGCAGTCCGCATCTCTTCCGCCGTGAGGAAGAAGACATCGTCTTTGGATTCGAGGGTTCCGGCCGCCGACCACTTCTCTCCTAAGAGGAGTGTGAGGTGGCGGACCGCGGCGGAGAAATGCATCAGGTGATGGCGGTTGGCTTCCCGGAGCGCGAGGTAGTGACAGAGCCGTCGGTACCACCATTGAAAGATCGCACGCTGAAGCAGGCGCCAGCCGAGTGCCCGATGGATCTGCTCCAACGCCCCCTCGCGGGCTGACTCCTGCTGACGCAGCACGTCCTTGACG
>JAHWYE010000379.1 GCA_020028195.1 Nitrospirota bacterium | reverse complement strand
GAGGGCCAGGCGGGTCTTGAGCCAGTCCCGCTCGGTGGGATCTTCTACGATCGCACCGATGGCCGCAGTGAGCTTGTCGGATGCCTCGTGTGGACTGTCCGATTCCAGGATTCCCGCCTGACTCTTGACGATCTCCCCCAATGCCCAGAAGGTGATGCCCTCCCCATAGGGAAGGCATCGGCCCTGTCGCCAGCGCGCCCGCTCGGGCTGCGAGTCGACGAAGGCGCGGAACTCGCGTACCAGGCGACTCTTCCCTACCCCCGGCTCGCCAGCCACCGTGACGAGCTGGGCTCCCTGGAGATGGGCGGCCTCCCATTCTTGCGGCGAGCGCACATCGAGAAGCCGCACGTGCTCTTCCCGCTGAAGCGCCGCCGCCACCTCCGCCGGCCGGATATGGAGCTGTGCCTCCACCCCCTGGCTCTGGCGGATGCAGGCGATGACTGCATTGAGAGAGTCCACGATATGGTGGGTGCGGCAGACCTCCGCCAGGGTATCCGTTGGTTGGTAGCCGCAACTGGCGCACCCACCGATGTGGTAACGCTGAAACAAGCCGATTTTGGCGCTGGGATACGCGCGCAGGATCTCCTCCATCGTGGTATCCGGACCGATCTCCTGGAATGACATTGGCTCCTCCTCTTCGGTTTTCCTGGTCAATTTGGCTGCACTCCCCAATCCCCTCACGCCTTTTCCCTCGACTGTCACATCGATTTCCATCACGAACTTCCCCGCTCACATCATGCCAAGTTCCAGCTTGGCCGCCTCGGACATCCTGGTCTGGTCCCACGGGGGGTCCCAGACCACGTCCACCTTGGCGGCCGTCACGCCCGGGATGGCCTGCGCCTTGTCCCGCACTTCGGCGGGCAGCGAGCCCGCTGCCGGACAATTCGGCGAGGTGAGGGTCATCCGGATTCCGACCGCGCCCGTGGGGTCCACCTTGACCTCATAGATCAGGCCCAGCTCGTAGATGTTCACCGGAATCTCCGGATCGAAACACGTCCGCAGGGCCTCGATGACCTGCGCTTCAATCATCGCGGCATTCATGTTCGTGATGTCCATGGGACCCCCTGCAGTCATTCGTGCGCGTTCGCGACACCCCGACCCGATGCCAAAGGGCCTACTCCGTCGAAACCTTCTCCTCTTTCCCCTCCAGCGCGGCACGGAGGGTGTGCCACGGCAGCGTCGCGCATTTCACCCGAACCGGGAATTCGCGCACGCCGGAAAAGACCGCGAGCTTTCCCAGTTCGCGCGGATCGAAGGCCGAGTCCGTCTGGCCGGTGAGCATTTTATGGAAGGTGTGGAAAAGGGCCTCCGCTTCGGCCTTGGTCTTCCCTTTGACGCTGGCGGTCATCAGCGAGGCAGAGGCCTTGGAAATGGCGCAGCCCGACCCCTGGAAACTGATGTTGCCGATCATGTCACCCTCCACCTGCAGGTAGACGGTGATCTCGTCGCCGCACAGCGGATTGTAGCCTTCGGCCGTGTGGTTCGCCCCTTCCAGTTTCTGGAAGTTGCGCGGCTCCTTGTTGTGGTCCAGGATCACCTGCTGGTAGAGCTCGCGGAGATCGGACATCAGGCGAACATCTCCCTGACCTTGTGAAGCGCCCCGGCGAGAGCGTCGATTTCTGCTCTGGTGTTATAGAAGGCCAGGGACGCCCGGGCGGTGGCCGGCACGCCGAAGCGCCGCATCACCGGCATGGCGCAGTGATGGCCCGTCCGGATCGCGATCCCCTCCTGATCCAGGATCGTGCCGACATCGTGCGCGTGCACGCCGTCGAGCACGAAAGACAGGACGCCCGCCTTCTCTTTCGCCGTTCCGATGAGACGTACGCCGGGGACGGCAGAGAGGGTGTCCGTGGCATAGGCGAGCAACTCGCGCTCGTACGCGGCGATCTTTTCCAGGCCGATCCCGCTCAGGTAGTCAATCGCCGCGCCGAGCCCAATGCCGCCGGCGATGTGGGGTGTGCCGGCCTCGAACTTGTATGGGAGCACGTTGTATAGGGTCTTCTCGAAGGTGACCGAAAGGATCATGTCGCCGCCGCCCTGGTAGGGGGGCATGGCCTCGAGGAGGTGGGCCTTGCCGTAGAGAATGCCGATGCCGGTGGGCCCGAATGCCTTGTGGCCGGAGAACACATAGAAGTCGCAGTCCAGCGCCTGCACATCCACGGGAAGATGCGGCACGGCCTGGGCCCCATCGATCAGCACGGGCACGCTCCGGCTGTGCGCCATCTCGATGATCTGCTTGACCGGGTTGATCGTGCCCAGCGCGTTCGACACGTGCACCATCGAGACGAACCGGGTTCTGGCGCTCAGGAGTTTCGCGTATTCCTCAACCAGCAACTCGCCCTCGTCGTTGATGGGGACGACGCGCAGCACCGCGCCCGTCTCCTCGCAGAGGATCTGCCACGGGACGATATTCGAGTGGTGCTCCATGGCGGAGATGATGATCTCGTCCCCCGCCTTGACGCACCTCCTGGCGTAGCTGTGGGCCACCAGGTTGATCCCCTCGGTCGCGCTGCGAACAAAGATGATCTCCCG
>JAHWYE010000378.1 GCA_020028195.1 Nitrospirota bacterium | reverse complement strand
AAAGATCGAGTTTCCAACATCTGGCTCAGCACACACCCAACGCCATTTCCTCCGGGGCGTCCTCGCGCTGCACTCATTCTGGTATGAGGAAGCCTTGACGGCGTTTCAGGAATCCACAAAGGCCGATCCCGACTTCATGATGGGATATTGGGGCGAGGCGATGGCCCACAATCATCCGATCTGGGAGGAACAGGACGCTCAGGCGGCCAGGAAAGCGCTCGAACAGATCCGCGTGGGCATAAAGATCACCCCGCGAGAGCGAGCATTCCTGAACGCGGTCAAACTCCTCTATGGAGAGGGCGACAAGTTGGCCCGCGATCGAGCCTACGCCGCAGCTATGGAGCAACTTTATCGAGATTACCCGGAGGATTTAGAGGCCGCTTCCTTCTACGCGCTCTCGTTGCTGGGTACCATCCGCCCGTCAGATCGAGACTTTCGACGCCGGATTCAGGCCGGCGCGATCGCGTTGGACGTGTCCCGCAAGAACTCCGATCATCCCGGCGCCGCGCACTATACAATCCACGCGTTCGACGACCCGGAGCATGCCATTCTGGCGCTGTCAGCCGCGCGGCGCTACGCGGAGATCGCCCCTGAAGCCCATCACGCGCGGCACATGCCCGCGCACATCTTTCTCCAACTCGGGATGTGGAGGGAAGCCGCAGCCTCAAACGAATCGGGGTGGGCGACCTCGGTCGAGTGGGCGAAGCGCCAGGGGCTGCCCATCAACCTCCGGGATTACCACAGCCTGCATTGGCTTCTCTACTCGTACCTCCAGCAAGGCCGCTACAAGAAGGCCGAAGAGGTGCTGGCCCTGAAGCAACAGGACATGGAGGATGCGGGTGATGACAAGAGGGCCACGCAGTCTGGCTATGAGCGACCGGTGAGCCTGCTGTACGACGAGATGGCCGGAGCCTTCGTGGTCGAGACACAACAGTGGGACGCGGCGGCGACGCTCTGGAATGCACCTGGATTAAAGCTTCATGATCGCTCCAAGGCTCTTCCCATTTTTATCCGTGGCTTGGCCGAGGCCATGGCAGGGCGGCCGGAGGCCGACAAGCACCTCGCGGCGTTGCGAGCACTCGGCCAGAAGCAGTCTTCCAAGCCGCACGCTCGCCGCGCGCACCGGGGAACGACCGAGGAGATCATGGAGCTGGAATTGAACGCAGCCACTCTCTCGTCGAAAGGGAACTACGCGAAAGCCATTGCCCTGATGAAGAAAGCCACGGCCCTGGAAGAGGCGTTGCCTCCACCGTCAGGCCCTCCTGAGACGATCAAGCCAGCTCATGAACTGTTCGGTGATGTGCTGTTACGCGCGGGGCGCCCGAAAGAGGCGGCGCAGCAATTCTCGAACGCGCTCGCCCGACACCCGAATCGGGCCAGGTCACTACTCGGCGCTGCTCGGGCCGCCGCGAAGAGCGGCGACAGTCGAGTTGCGGTCACCGCCTATGTAAAGTTTCTGCAAGTCTGGGCGCAGGCTGACGCTGAGTTGCCGGAGCTACGAGAAGCACGCGAGTACGTGACGCCGGCGGGCACGCCGTAGCCCTTCACACCCATCGCGGTCGCTACTTCCCTGGTCAGAACGCGGGCTTCACGGTCGGCGGCTGACCCTTCCCTGACCGAAACGTCTGGTAATACCGAAGGACCTTCTGCACGTAGTAGCGTGTCTCTTGAATAGGCGGTATCTGTTGATACTGTTTCACCCGATACTCCCCGGCATTATAAGCGGCCAAGGCCAGCGGGACGTTTCCATTGAACCGGTCCAGCAGATAGCGTAAATGTTTGGCACCGCCGCCGATATTGTCGATCGGGTTGAAGGGGTCGCGAACCCGCAACGACGCGGCCGTGCGCGGCATCAGTTGCATCAGGCCGAGCGCCCCTCTCCGTGACACAGCGGTTGGAACAAAATCCGACTCCGCCTTGATGACCGCGCGCAGCAGGGCCGGATGGAGCCGATGTCGCCTGGCATACCAGGCGATGGCCTGATCCAGTTCTTTCTTAGAGACCCTTGAGTTGAGATACGTAGGATCATAGGGGACGCTCTGATACCGTTGATCCGTGGGAACGTTCGTCACGCTCACCGTGCCGTCTTTCTCGACATACTGGTACAACTCGCTCGTCGCCGTGGGCGGCATAAACACCATCACGCCAACGACCATGGCGGCACAGAGGCCTTGCTCCAGAGTCCCGCATAGTCTCTTGCTTTTCCTGTACAGTCCCTTGCTTGTCCTGAATGGAGTCGTGGTGTTCTTCATATATCCTCCCATTCATGAGTGAGCACCGGGTTGACATAGAAATCCACGATCCGACAGTAGGAGTAAGGATCAGATTTCGTGCCATCAGACAAGAATGAACAGGCTTGGGAAAACAGGAGGTTGAGAGGTAGGGCCGCCCCTACTTTCGGAGGGAGGATTTTCGAGACAATAACGTTTTTTGGCTCCCGAGGGAACAAACTTCGCCAAACAGGTGTAAATACGTATATCTATGAGCTTTGGAAGGATCGCTTTGAGAGCGTGGGGGCGTCGAGCCTGGCGCCCTTGT